>NZ_CM135809.1:635000-892500 GCF_048538155.2 Paracoccus sp. T5 | reverse complement strand
AGACGCGGGCGACCGCGTCCTTGCGCTTGCCGGTCGCATAGCTGCGGCCCAGCTCGTCGCGCTGCGGCTCGCGGTTGATAGCGGCTTCGACGATGGCGGCGGGGGTGCCCGACACGGCCGATTTCAGGTCGTCCAGAGTTTTGATGTCTTCGGCCATGATCATGCGCTCCGGGTGTTTTTCTTGTTCAGGACCTTGACGTCCAGAACTTCGGGCTGCTGCGCCTCATGCGGGTGCTCGGTGCCGGCATAGACGCGCAGATGCGTCATCTGCAGCTTGCCCAGCTTGTTGCGGCTGATCATGCGCTCGACGGCCTTGACCACCACACGCTCGGGGTGGGCGCCTTCCAGCACCTGGCGGGCGGTGCGGTGCTTGATGCCGCCCGGGTGGCCGGTGTGCCAGAAGTATTTCTTGTCGTCGCGCTTGTTGCCCGTCATCTGCACCTTGTCGGCGTTGATGATGATGACATTGTCGCCCATGTCCATGTGCGGCGTGAACGTCGGCTTGTGCTTGCCGCGCAGGCGGTTGGCGACGATCGTGGCGAGGCGGCCCAGAACGACGCCTTCGGCGTCGATCAGGATCCACTTCTTCTCGATCTCCGCCGGTTTCGCGGTATAGGTTTTCATCGGTCGTCCCTTCAGGGTCGTAATCATTCGAGATGGGGGTATATCGGGGATTGCCGGCGCTGCGTCAAGCGCCTCACGCTCCCAATTCCCGAACAATTACAACGCATTAAAATATAGGTGTTTAAATACCGTATCGCACACCCACGGATTCGCGCGGTTTTGGCGGAATCGAATAGGTCATGGAGCAGCGCGCCACCGGCTCGACCTGCCCTTCCGAAAAGATCAGCACCTCGGCGACGGCCAGCACCCGGCCCAGCTTCAGCAGCCGGCATTCGGCCAACAGATCCCGCCCGGCTGCGGGCTTGCGCATGAAGTCGATCGACGCATTGGTCGTCACCGCCAAGGCCACGGGTCCGATCCGCGCCAGGATCGCGCAATAGATCGCCAGGTCGGCCAGTGCGAACATCGAAGGCCCGCTGACCGTGCCGCCGGGGCGAAGATGCTCCTCCTCCGTCACCAGCCGCGCGACCAGCCGCGTCTCCTCGACCTGCTCCACGCGATAGCTGCCGGCCACCTGCGGGAAGTCCCGCGCCAGAAAGGCGTTCAGCGCCTCTGCATCCATCATCACCGTCATGCATCCCCCTGCCCTGTTGTGCCCAAGGCTTTCGCGAAAGCCGCGGAGGATGCAAGCGGCCCCGAAGCCCCGGCGCCTGCAGGATTCAGGAGGCTTGGCCGTTTCGATCCAGCGCCTCGACCAGCTGGACGAAGTGCTCGCCACGCTTCTCAAAGTTTGGGTACTGGTCAAAGCTGGCGGCGGCCGGCGCCAGCAGGACCGTGTCCCCCGCCTCGGCATCGGCTGCGGCGCGGGCCACGGCCTGGTCCATGGTCTCGGCGATCTCGTAGGGGGTCTGGCCGATCTCCAGGGCAAAGTCGCGGGCGGAATGACCGATGAGGTAGGCCTTGGCGACGCGGCCCAGATGCGGTGCCAGCGCGGCGATGCCGCCCTCCTTGCCCAGGCCCCCGGCGATCCAGCGGATGCGGTCAAAGGCCTGCAGCGCCTTGGCGGCGGCATCGACATTGGTGGCCTTGGAATCATTCACGAAGCGGACGCCGCCGATCTCGGCCACGGTCTGGCTGCGATGCGGCAGGCCCGAAAAGCTGTGAAAGGCGGCCTCGATGTCGCGCGGGGCCAGGCCCAGGGCGCGGCATGCGGCATAGGCGGCACAGGCGTTCTGGTGGTTGTGCGCACCGGGCAGGCCCCGCACCGCACGCAGGTCGATCGAGGCGGCCTGGCGCCCCTTGCGGTATTCGGACAGGAACCCCTTGCGGGCAAAGACGGACCAGGCCGTGCCTTCCAGCTTCTGCCCCGCCGACACGCGGATCACCCGGTCATCGCGCGGCCCCATCGCCAACTGGTTCGCCAGATACTGGCCCTCGACCTCGTCCACCCCGATGACGGCGCGGTCGGGCCCACCTTCGGCGAACAGGCGGCGCTTGGCGGCGAAATAGCCCCCATGCCCGGCATGCCGGTCCAGATGGTCCGGCGACAGGTTGGTGAAGACCGCGACATCCGGGGTCAGCGCCCGCGCCAGGTCGGTCTGATAGCTGGACAGCTCCAGCACCACCACCTCCCCGTCGATGGCCGGTTCCAGCGACAGCACGCCGGTCCCGATGTTCCCACCCATCTGCGCGGGCCGGCCGCAGGATACCAGGATATGGTGGATCAGCGCAGTAGTGGTCGACTTGCCGTTCGACCCGGTCACTGCGACGACCCGCGGCGCACGATCAAAACCCTGCCAGTCGTCGGTGGCATAGCTGCGAAAGAACAGGCCGATGTCGTTGTCGACCGGGATGCCACGGGCATAGGCCTCTTGGATGACCGGATGCGGGCGCGGATAAAGATGCGGGATCCCCGGCGACACGATCAGCGCCGCGACGCCCTCCCAGCCCTCGTCCCGGGTCAGGTCGACGATGGACAGCCCCTCGGCCGCTGCGGCCTCGCGGGTGTCGACACTGTCATCCCAGGCCACGACCCGCGCGCCGCCGGCCTGCAGCGCGGCAGCGGTGGCCTTGCCCGAACGCCCCAGGCCGAGAACGGCGATGGTCTGGTCTTCGACAGCCTGGACAGGGATCATGACGGGCTCCTGATGTCGCGGCCGGAGGCTCTCTGCCTCCGGACCCCCGAGGATATTTGGGCATAAAAGAAGATCAGCGCAGCTTCAGCGTGGCCAGGCCGATCAGGGACAGGATCAGCGCGATGATCCAGAAGCGGATGACGATCTGCGCCTCGCCCCAGCCCTTCTTCTCGAAATGGTGGTGGATCGGCGCCATCAGGAAGACACGCTTGCCGGTGCGCTTGAAGTAGAGCACCTGGATGATCACGCTGAGCGCCTCGACCACGAAAAGGCCGCCGACGATCGCCAGGACGATCTCGTGCTTGGTGACCACGGCGATGGCCCCCAGGGCGCCGCCCAGGGCCAGGCTGCCGGTATCGCCCATGAAGACCGCCGCCGGGGGGGCGTTGTACCACAAAAAGCCCAGGCCGCCGCCGATCAGCGCCGCGACAAAGATCAGGATCTCGCCGCTGCCGGGAACGTGGTGGACGCCCAGGTATTCGGTAAAGTCGACGCGGCCGACCGTATAGGCGATGATGCCCAGGGTGCCCGCCGCCATCATCACCGGCATGATCGCCAGGCCGTCCAGGCCGTCGGTCAGGTTCACGGCATTGGCCGAACCCACGATCACGATCATCGCAAAGGGGATGAACAGGAAGCCCAGGTTGATCAGCGCGTCCTTGAAGATCGGCAGGGCCAGCTGGTTCGTCAGCGCGTCGGGATGCATCAAGGATGCGGCCAAACCCGCCAGCGCGGCGATCACCAACCCCAGCAGCATGCGGATGCGGGAACTGACGCCCTTGGTGTTCTGCTTGGTGACCTTGGCATAATCGTCGGCAAAGCCGATCCCGGCGAAACCGGCGGTGACCAGCAGCACGACCCAGACATAGCCGTTGTCCAGCCGCGCCCAGAGCAGGGTCGAGACCAGCAGCGCCGACAGGATCAGCAGCCCCCCCATGGTCGGCGTGCCGGCCTTGGACAGGTGGCTTTGCGGGCCGTCGTCGCGGATCGGCTGGCCCTTCTTCTGGACACGGCGCAGATGGTTTATCAGCGGACGCCCGAAGATGAAGCCGAAGAACAGCGCCGTGAAGAAGGCCGCCCCCGCCCGGAAGGTGATATAGCGGAACAGGTTGAAGAGATCCCCGCCCTCGGAGAGGTTGCTGAGCCAGTAGAGCATGGCATTATCCTTTGTCTTGGGCGGCCATGGCCCGCAGCGCCTCGACCACGGTCGAGATGCGCGAGGATTTCGATCCCTTCACCAGCACGACATCCTGCGGTCGGACCAGTTCGGTGGCGCGGGCGGCAAGCTCGGCCGCCGTTTCAGTCCACAGCCCGCGCCGGGCTTCGGGAAGTGCCTCGTGCAGATGGCGCATGCGCGGTCCGGCACAATGAACCAGCCCCACCGACTGCATCGCGGGGTCATGGGCCACCGCGCGGTGCAGCGCGACCTCGTCCGGGCCCAGTTCCAGCATGTCGCCCAGGATCGCGACACGGCGTTCGGCCGGCAGGCCGGCCAGCATCGCAAGCCCCGCCGACAGCGAGGCGGGATTGGCGTTGAAGGCGTCGTCGATCAGGCGGATGCCGCCCAGATCCTCGACCGCGCCCCGCCCCTTCGGCGGCAGCCACTCCGCCAGCCGCGCCGCCGCCTGCTTCAGGTCCGCGCCCGCCGCCGCAAGGGCCGCCAGCACGCCGACCGCGTTCATGGCAAAGTGGCGCCCGGTGGTGGACAGGGTGAAATCGACGGTCTCTCCGGCGATCCGGGCCTTGCAGGACAGGTGCCCCTCCGCCGGCTGGATCCGCAACGGGCGGGCTGCGCCATGCTCGCCGAACCCCACGACGATGGCGCCCGCCGCATCCGCGCAATCGCGCAGGATCTGGGTCACCTCCAGATCCTCGGGCAGGACGGCCGTGCCGATCGGCTCCAGCCCCTCGAAGATGGCGCCCTTTTCGCGGGCGATGCCCTCGATGACGCCAAAGGCCTCCAGATGCGCGGCCGCGACGGTGGTGATCAGCGCCACATGCGGGCGTGCCATGCGCGACAGGGGCGCAATCTCTCCGGGGTGGTTCATGCCGATCTCGATGATCGCGAAATCGGTGTCCGCCGGCATCCGCGCCAGGGTCAGCGGCACGCCCCAGTGGTTGTTGTAGCTGGCCTCGGCGGCGTGGATGTGCCCCTGCCCCGCCAGCGCCGCCCGCGCCATGTCCTTGGTCGAGGTCTTGCCCACCGACCCGGTGATCGCCACGACCCTGGCGCGCGTGCGGGCGCGGCCGGCGCGGCCCAGATCCTCCAGCCCGCGCAGCACGTCGGGCACCACCAGCAGCGGCGCATCGGCGGGCAGTTCGTCGGGAATGCGGCTGACCAGGGCGGCAGCCGCCCCCTTGTCCAGCGCCTGCGCCACGAAATCATGGCCGTCGCGCGCCGCCTGAAGGGCCACGAACAGGTCCCCCGGCACCAGCGTCCGCGTGTCGATCGACACGCCGCCCGCCGTCCAGTCGCCCTGCACCCGCCCGCCTGTTGCGGCGGCGGCCTCCTTCGCGCTCCAGAGGCTCATATCCGGCCGTCCAGTGCCGCCACCGCGACCGAGGCCTGTTCGGCATCGTCGAAGGGATAGACATCCTGCCCGACGATCTGGCCGGTCTCATGTCCCTTGCCGCAGATCAGCAAGGCGTCGCCCGGCTGCAGCGCATCGACGCCGCGCAGGATCGCCTCGGCGCGGTCGGCCACTTCGGTCGCCTCGGGACCGGCGCCCTCCATCACGGCGGCGCGGATGGCGGCGGGATCCTCGGTGCGCGGATTGTCGTCGGTGACGATGACCACGTCGGCATGTTCGCGCGCCGCCTCGCCCATCAGCGGGCGCTTGCCGCGGTCGCGGTCGCCGCCGGCGCCGATGATGCAGACGATGCGCCCCATGACATGCGGGCGCAGCGACTGCAGCGCGGCCGTCACGGCGCCCGGCTTGTGGGCGTAATCGACAAAGACCGCGGCGCCGTTCTCGCGCTGCGCGGCCAGCTGCATCCGGCCCCGCACCGTGGTCAAATTGGGCAGCACGCGGATGATCGCCTCGGCCGCATCGCCCGCCGCAAGGCACAGGCCCATAGCGGCCAGCACGTTCTCGGCCTGAAATCCGCCGATCAGCCCCAGCCGCACCAGATGCGCCTGGCCCATCACCGAAAAGCGCAGGTCCTGCCCGGTCGCGTCATAGCGCTGTCCCAGGATCCGCAGCATCGCGTTCTCGCCCGTGCCGACCGTGGTCAGCGCCAGGCCGCGATCCTTGGCGATGTCGGCCATCTGCCGCCCGCGCTGGCTGTCGATGTTAATGACGGCCGCGGCGCCGTCCTGCAGGATGTGGTTGAACAGCAGCGCCTTGGCGGCGAAATATTCGTCAAAGCCCGCGTGGTAGTCCAGGTGATCCTGGCTGAAATTCGTAAAGGCCCCCGCCTCGACCTGCACGCCGTCCAGGCGCCGCTGGTCCAGCCCGTGGCTCGACGCCTCCATCGCGGCATGGGTCACGCCCGCGGCGACGGCCTCGGACAGGACGCGATGCAGGGTCAGCGGATCGGGCGTCGTATGGGCCAGCTTGGCGTGATGATCGCCCTCGACCCCCATCGTCCCCAGGCTGATGGCCTTGTGCCCCAGGGCCTGCCAGATCTGCCGCGTAAAGCTGGCGACGCTGGTCTTGCCGCTGGTGCCGGTGACCGCCACCACATGCTCGGGCTGGTCGCGGAACCACAGGGACGCCGCTCCCGCCAGGGCCGCGCGCGGGTCCTCGGCCACCACCACGGCGCCGGGCCAACCGGCCAGGACATCGGCCGCGATCTCGGCACCCTTGCGGTCGGTCAGCACCGCCGCCGCCTGCATGCGCAGGGCATACTGGATGAATTCACCGCCGTGCAGGGCCGAACCCGGAAGCGCCGCGAACAGGTGCCCCGGCTTGACCGTGCGGCTGTCGATGGACAGCCCCGTGATGATCGGGTCCCGCCCGTCGCGCGCGTGCAGCCCCAGCTGCGACAGCGTCACCTCGTCCTTGCTCACAGTCCCACCCGTCATTTGTTCGCGACGAGCTTTATCTCAGCGGCTTCGCCGTGTTCAACACGGGGTTCGAAGCGCGCGGCGATCGTCGGCAGTTTTTCGTCGGTGACCGGCTCCAGCCCCAGCAGCGGGCCCACGCGACGGATCACCTCGGCCGCGACGGGAACGGCGGTGTGGCCGGCGGTGCGGCTTTCCGCGCCCGCGCCGATGGCGGCGGTGGGTTCGTCCAGCGCGACGATCAGGACGTATTTCGGATCCCTGGCCGGGAAGACCGAGGCAAAGGTCGCGATCACCTTGTTCTTGTAATAGCCGCCCGAGGCGCGCGGCTTGTCGGCGGTGCCGGTCTTGCCGGCCACCTCGTATCCGGGCACCTCGGCGGCGCGCGCCGTGCCGCGCGTCACGACCTGGCGCAGCATGTCGATGGACATGGCGGCGGCGCGGGGCGACAGCACCTGCTCGCCCTCGGGCCGCTGGCGGCCATGAACCAGCGTCGGCGTCACGCGCTTGCCGCCATTGGCGATGGTGGCATAGGCCGCGGCCAGGTGCAGCGGGCTGGCCGCCAGCCCGTGGCCAAAGCTGACAGTCGCGGCGGTCACGGCGGGCCAGCGCTGCGGCACCAGCGGCTGGCCGGTCGGCGCCTCGACCATCTCGATCGAGGTGGGCACGAACAGGCCCAGCTTTTGGAGGAAGTCCTTCTGCCGCTCGACCCCGATCATCTGCGCGATGCGCACCGTCGCCACGTTCGAGGATTTCACGATCACGTCCGTGGCGCTCAGCTCGCGGCCGTAATTGTGGAAGTCGTTGATCAGGAACCGCCCGATGCGCATCGGCGCCTGCGCGTTGATGCCGCTGGACGGGTTGATCAGCCCCAGGTCCAGCGCCTGCGCGACCGGAAATATCTTGAAGGTCGATCCCAGCTCGTACTGGCCCTGGACCGCGCGGTTGAACAGCGGGCTGTCGGACGGATCGCCTTTCAGCAGCGGCCGCGGCCGGTCGTTGGGGTCGAAATCGGGCAGGCTGGCCATCGCCAGGATCTCTCCGCTGGCGACCTCCATCAGGATGCCCGTCGCGCCCTTGGCGTTCATCACATTCATGCCCGAGGCCAGAACGTCCTCCATCGCCTGCTGCAGGGTCAGGTCGATGGACAGCGACAGCGGCGCGCCGTCATTCGCCGGGTCGCGCAGCCAGGCATCGAAGGCCTTTTCCACGCCCGCGATGCCGATCACCTCGGCGCTGCTGACGCCCTCGTTTCCAAAGCCGGAACCGCCCAGGATATGCCCGGCCACGTCGCCATTGGGATAGATGCGCATCTCGCGCGGGCCGAACAGCAGGCCGGGCTCGCCCAGGTCATGGACCGCCTGCATCTGCTCGGGGCTGATCTTGCGCTTGATCCACAGGAACTTGCGGTCGCCGGTAAAGTCCCGCGTCAGGCGCTCGACATCCAGGTCGGGAAAGATCCGCGCTAGGCCCTGCGCCGTGGCGACCGGGTCGACCATCTGGTGGGGGTGGGCATAGACCGAATGCGTCAGCAGGTTCGTGGCCAGAACCCGGCCGCGGCGGTCGGTGATGTCCGCCCGCTGCGACATGATCTGCGCCGACAGGACCTGGGCGCGCGGCTCGGAGGGCTGGCTGGAGGCCAGGGCCCCCATCCGCAGCCCGACCGTGCCGAAGGCCAGCGCAAAGCAGCAGGCCATCAGCACCAGCCGACCCTCGGCCCGGCGGCGGGCGCGATCCTGGATCTGCTCGTGGCGCCGGCGGCGGTTCTCGGCCTCGATGTCGTCGGGGTTCTCCCCGCGTTCACGGGCACGAAGAATGCGGGCCAGGGGGCGCAGAGGGGTGCGGATCATGGCTGCTCCTCGGGATTTGCGGGGTCTGTTTCAAATTCGGGCGGGGCGGGCGGCTTGGGATAGTCGATATGGTCCAGGTCGATGAACTGGCCGGTCTCGACCGGCACCAGCTGCAGGCGCTCGAAGTTCAGGTCGACCAGCTGGCGCAGCCTGTCCGGGCGGTTGAGAAAGGCCCATTCGGCGCGCAGCACGCCCAGCTCCTCGCGCAGTCCGGCGATCTCGCGCTGGACCTGCCCCATCTCGCCGATCGAGGCCTGGGTGGCATAGTTCTCGCGATAGGCCCAGAAGGCCAGGCCCATGACGATCAGCACGCAGGCCAGATAGGTGATCGACCGCATCAGGCACCCTCCCGGCCGGGCAGGTGCGGCATGGCCAGGCTGCGCGCATCGACCGTGCCCGCCGGCGCCTCGGTCCGGATGCCGACCCGCAGCAGGGCCGAACGCGCGCGCGGATTGCCCTCCAGCTCGTCGGGATCGGGGCCGATGGCACGGCGGAACGGCAGGGTGAAGGCCGGGTCCACCACCTGCGTCACCGGCGCATAACGGTTGCCGCCGCCGCCCGCGTCGGACCGGGCCTGCATGAAGCGCTTGACGATCCGGTCCTCCAGCGAATGAAAGCTGACAACTGCCAGCTGACCGCCCGGCTTCAGCGCCCGCTCGGCGGCGGACAGGCCCGCCACCAGCTGGCCGAACTCGTCGTTCACCCAGATGCGGATCGCCTGGAAGCTGCGCGTGGCGGGGTGGCTCTGGCTGGGCTTCTGCCGCGGCAGGCAGCCGCTCACGACCTGCGCCAGCTGCGCGGTGCGGGTCAGCGGCCGGGCCGCCACGATGGCGCGGGCGATGCGGCGCGAGGCGCGCTCTTCGCCATAATGATACAGCACATCGGCGATCTCGGCCTCGGTCGCGGTGTTCAGCAGGTCGGCGGCCGAAGGAACGTCGCCCCCCATGCGCATGTCCAGCGGCCCGTCGCGCATGAAGGAAAAGCCGCGTTCCGCCTGGTCCAGCTGCATCGAACTGACGCCCAGGTCCAGCACCACCCCGTCCAAAGGCTGCCCCGCCAGCCGGTCCAGGTCCGAGAACGTGCCCTCGACCAGCCGCAGCCGGTCGCCCCAGGCGCCGCGCCAGTCCTCGGCCATGGCAAAGACCGACGGATCGCGATCGACGCCGATCACCAGGTCGGCCCCCGCCTCCAGCAGGCCGCGGGCATAGCCGCCTGCCCCGAAGGTGCCGTCCAGCCAGACGCCGCGCACCGGCGCGACCGCCCTCAGCAGCGGGTTCAGAAGAACGGGGATATGGGGATCTGCCATCGCTCAGCCTTCCAGCGTCTTGTGCAGGAAGGCCCGCGGGTCAAAGTCGGGGCCGTGCTGGGCGGCGAAATCCTCCAGCGCCTGCACGTCCTTGGGCCGCTCTTCGGGATGGTAGACCTGGATATAGTCGCCGCGCGATTCAAAGATCGTCTCGGTCCCCTCGGCAAAGCCCAGCTTGTCGCGCAGCTTCGCGGGCAGGACCAGGCGCCCCTCGCGGTCGATCTCCAGGTCGGTGGACTGGCCGTTCATCAGCAGTTCCAGCCAGCGGCGCTCCTGGCTGCCGCGGGTCAGGCGGTCGATCTGCTCGTCGATTTCCTCGATGGCCTCGATGGTGTAAAGCTCCAGCCAGTTCCACCAGTCGGGGCCATAGACGGCCACCAGCTGCGTGCGCCCGGCATTCGAACCTGCAAAGGACGGATCGCCGGCATCGAAGACGCGCCGCAGGCGTGCCGGGATCGACATGCGACCCTTGCCATCCACCTTGACGGTTTCGGTGCCTCTGAACTTCCGCGCCACCTTGCGCCCGCCCTCACTGCCTGCCTGCTCCTTCGGGACCTCCGAAAGAGAAAGGGCGGATCGGGCCGCTGCCACTGCCCGATCCGCCGCCCTCGTTCCCGATTACCCGGGCCCCTTTGCGGGGTGGTTGCCGACCCGGTCGCGCGCCACCTGGGGGAGGTGCTGCTCGCACGCGCGGGTCGGCTATGTTGGAAAACGGATGCCTGTATGAAGTCTGCTTCGCCTTCGTGGGGTCTTTTCGCCCCTTTTCGCTGCCCGTTTTCGTGATTTCGTTGTGACATGGGAATTCATGGGAAGCAACGGTATTCTTCGTCCAGGACCTTCGTTCTGACGATCACATTTTGCGCCACGCGCAGTCCGAATCGAGAATCCGGGCGATCTGGTGCCTAGGCTTGGTGACGTTGCCAAAGGGACACACCATATCTGGAACAGGCGCTTACGGGCCTCAAAATCCCGGACTGCGGCAGGATCAGCACAGTTCTGCGCCATGCAAGCAGCTTCTGCCGAGAGAAAAATGAAGATGTTCACGATCGATCACGAAAAAGAGAGGACGCCTCGCGCCCCCTCCCGTGCAGTCCCACAAGTGCCGGAAAATCCCGGATCCGGTCAGGCCAAACCGCCCGCGACCAGCCGCTCGGCCAGCCGCGCATAGGCCTGCGCTACGCCTCCTTCGCCCAAGGCGACCGGCTGACCCGAATCGCCCGCCAACCGCACCTCCAGCTCCAGCGGCAGCTCTCCCAGGAAGGGCAGGCCCAGCGCCTCGGCCTCGGAGGCGACGCCGCCATGGCCGAACAGATGCGCCTCATGCCCGCATTTGGGGCAGACATAGGTCGACATGTTCTCGATCAGGCCCAGAACCGGGGTCTTCAGCTTGCCGAACATGTCGATGGCCCGCCGCGCGTCCAGCAGCGCCACGTCCTGCGGAGTCGAGACGATGATCGCCCCGGTCACTGGTGCCTTCTGGCACAGGCTCAGCTGCACGTCGCCGGTGCCGGGCGGCAGGTCGATCAGCAGCACGTCCAGCTCGCCCCAGTTCACCTGCTGCAGCATCTGCTGCAGCGCGCCCATCAGCATCGGGCCGCGCCAGACCAGCGCCTCACCCTCCTTCAGCATCAGGCCGATCGACATGACGGTGACGCCATGGGCATGCAGCGGCTCGATGCGCTGGCCGTCGGGGCTGGCCGGACGGCCGCTGACGCCCATCATCCGCGGCTGCGAGGGGCCATAGATGTCGGCATCCAGCAATCCGACCTTGCGCCCCGCCTTCGCCAGCGCCACCGCCAGGTTCGAGGTGACGGTCGATTTTCCGACGCCCCCCTTCCCCGAGCCGATGGCGATGATGTGGCGCACGCCCGGAATGGCCATCGGGCCCGCCTGCGCGGTCGGATGGCCGCCGATCTTCAGGGAGGGCGCCTGGCCCGACACCGCCTTGGGCGGCGCGGGCTTGGCGGGGGCCGTCATCACGATCTGCACCTTGTCCACCTCGGGCAGGCGCTCCAGCCGGGCACGGGCCTCGGCCTCCACGGGGGCAAAGGCCTTGGCGGTGGCCGCGTTCTCGACCTCCAGGACGAATCGGACCGTCCCTCCCTCCACCGCGACAGCCCGGACGATATCCGCCTGACCCAGTGTTCCGCCCTGCGGCAAGGCGATGTCGGAGATTTCCCTAAGGATCGTTTCGCGGCTGACGGGCATGTGCGGCACCTGTGTCTTAATGTGGCACAGACCATGCAGCATCGCGGCCGCGGCCTCAACACCTCGTGCGACAATCCGTGCCGCGCAACGCTAACCGCTTTCAAACAGACGGGAATTCGCTGTCGCGGCGTGACCGCTAACAAATGTACCGTATCAATTTTGTGACAACTTTTCAGGCATAAGCGAGGCGATAGGTCAGCCTAAGGCATGCATTTTCTGCATGGCAGCATTGGCAAAGCGTGCGTTGTGCATCCGCAGCATTAGCGCCATCTTTGGATCAACGAAGCGCCGGGCCAATCCGGGAACGGCGAAGACGAGACGAACCGAAAGGATACGACAATGGCTGTTATCGCCCAAGCACAGAACGCCGCCGCCGACCACGGCCTGCGTGGCCGCCTGCTGACCGCGATCCAGCGCATGCAGGAAAACCGCGCCCGCCGCGCCGTTTACCGCCAGACCGTGCGTGAACTGAACGCCCTGACGACCCGCGATCTGAATGATCTGGGCATCAACCGTTCGATGATCACCCGCCTTGCCCACGAAGCTGCTTGGGCCTCGGCGAAATAAGAATTCAGTTTCCCGGCCTTCTCCTCCTCCCTGGGCCGGGACCGGCGACATCCTCTCTCCTCCCTGGGGATGTCGCCCAAAGACACGCCGGAACCCGATCCTCCTCCCCGGGTTCAGTGCGGAAGGCGGCGGCCCCGCTCCTCCTCCCAGGGGTCGCCGCAAAAACCATAGCCGCCCCATTCGCGGCAACCGATTGCGCCGGGTCCTCCTCCTCCCTCCCGGACCTGCGCAAGCGGTGGTGGCCTCTCCTCCTCCCTGGCCGGCACCGCACCCCATACGCGGCCCCTCCTCCTCCCTGGGCCAGCGTTCAGCGGCGACCTCCCTCCTCCTCCCTGGAGGTCGCCGCGCTCCTCATAGCCGCCCCATTCGCGGCAACCGATTGCGCCGGGTCCTCCTCCTCCCTCCCGGACCTGCGCAAGCGGTGGTGGCCTCTCCTCCTCCCTGGCCGACACCGCACCCCAAACGCGGCCCCTCCTCCTCCCTGGGCCAGCGTTCAGCGGCGGCACCCCTCCTCCTCCCTGGGTGCCGCCGCGCCTTTCTCCCGCCCCCGGAACCACCGCGCCGCGACCGCATTGACCCCGGCAAAAGCCAGGAGGTCGCAGATGCTGCGCAAGGGAACAAAGGTGACGTGGAACTGGTCGGGCAGCACCGCCAGCGGAAAGATCACGGACATCTTCACCGACGACGTCGAACGCACGATCAAGGGCAGCCACATCAAGCGCACGGCCAGCAAGGACCAGCCCGCCTATCTGATCCGCCAAGATGACGGCGACGAGGTGCTCAAGAGCCGATCCGAGGTCAAGCGCGCCGATTGACGCCTTTCGCGCCACGCCAAGGGACGCTAAGGCAGGCGCATGCTCAGCTATCAACACGCCTATCACGCGGGAAACCTGGCCGATCTGCACAAGCACGCGCTGCTGGCATCGGCCCTGGATTACCTGACCCGCAAGGACAAGCCGCTGTCCTACCTGGAAACCCATGCCGGCCGCGGTCTTTACGATCTGGCCGGCCCCGAGGCGCTGAAGACCGGAGAGGCCGCCAGCGGCATCGCCCGCGCCGAAGCCGAGGGCTGGCTGCCGCCCGACCATCCGCTGATGCAGGCGCTGACCGCGATCCGCAAAATCCGCGGACCCGGCATCTATCCCGGATCGCCGCTGATCGCAGGGCACTTCCTGCGCTTCGAGGATCGCGCCCATCTGGCGGAACTGCATCCCGGCGAACACGAGGCGCTGCGCCAGGTGGCGGGCTTTGCCACGCTGCATGCGCGCGACGGCTTCCAGATGGCGCAGGCGGTCTGTCCCCCCACCCCCCGGCGCGGCCTGCTGCTGATCGACCCCAGCTATGAGGTCAAGACCGACTATGCCGAGATCCCGCGCCAGATCGCCCTGATCGCGCGCAAGTGGAACGTGGGCGTCATCGCCCTGTGGTATCCGATCCTGACCGACCACCGCCACCTGGCCATGACCGCGGCGCTGGTCACGCAGTTCCCGCAGGCGCTGCTGTCCGAGGTCGCCTTTCCGCCCGCGCGGCCCGGCCACTCGATGGTCGGGTCCGGCATGTGGATCCTGAACCCGCCCTGGGGCCTTCAGGACGAGGCGCGGCGGCTGGAGGCGATCTTTCGCGCCCGCGCCTGAGGGGGATTCCCCCTCCGCGGCCGCTGTGCCATCATCGGTCCGCCATTAGGAACAGACCATGCCTCAACGCCTTTCGATCGGTGCCACCGTCTTCATCGTGCTGACCTGCGCACTGGGCCTCTATTTCGCCTTCGCCGCCGTCCAGGGCCCTTCGGGCATCCTGCGCCGCATCCAGATCGAGGCCGAGACGGAGGAGCTGGAACAGCAGCGGGACACGCTGCGGGCCGAGGTGGCCCAGATGCAGAACCTGACCCGGCGCCTGTCGGACGATTACCTGGACCTGGACCTGCTGGACGAACAGGCGCGCGAGGTCCTGGGCCTTGTTCGCGCAGACGAAATCATCCTCCGATAGGGCATGTCCCGCCTGTCCGCCCCCCGCGCGGCAGCGGGATTGCACGGGTCCCGGCGATGCGTTACGGATAGTTTAACGCTGAACTATTCCGACCACGCTTTCCGGAGGATGTGCCGCATGGCCAGGAAACCGAGCCCGCAGAGGGAGACGCCCTCGAACGTCTCCAAGGACGAACTGCTGAAATACTACCGCGACATGCTGCTGATCCGCCGCTTCGAGGAGAAGGCGGGCCAGCTTTACGGCATGGGTCTGATCGGCGGTTTCTGCCACCTCTACATCGGCCAGGAAGCGGTCGTCGTGGGCCTGGAGGCCTGCGCCAAGGACGGCGACAAGCGCATCACCAGCTATCGCGACCACGGCCACATGCTGGCCTGCGGCATGGAAGCCCGCGGCGTCATGGCCGAGCTGACCGGCCGCGAGGGCGGCTACTCCAAGGGCAAGGGCGGCAGCATGCACATGTTCAGCCGCGAAAAGCATTTCTACGGCGGCCACGGCATCGTCGCGGCGCAGGTGCCGCTGGGTGCGGGCTTGGCATTCGCCGACAAGTACCTCGGCAACGACAACGTCACCTTCACATATTTCGGCGACGGCGCGGCCAACCAGGGTCAGGTCTACGAGACCTACAACATGGCCGAGCTGTGGGACCTGCCGATCGTCTTCGTGATCGAGAACAACCAGTATGCCATGGGCACCAGCGTCAAGCGCTCGACCAAGTCGACCAGCCTCTTTGGCCGGGGCGAGGCCTTCGGCATCCCGGGCGAACAGGTCGACGGCATGGACGTGCTGGCCGTCAAGGCGGCGGGCGAAAAGGCCGTTGCGCACTGCCGCGCCGGCAAGGGCCCCTACATCCTTGAGGTGATGACCTACCGCTATCGTGGCCACTCGATGTCGGACCCGGCCAAGTACCGGACCCGCGAGGAGGTCCAGAAGATGCGCGACGAGCGTGACCCGATCGAGAACATCCGCGACCTCTTGGTCACCGGCAGCCACGCGACGGAAGAAGAGCTGAAGGCGATCGACAAGGAAATCAAGGAAGTCGTCAACGACTCGGCGGAATTCGCCAAGGAAAGCCCCGAGCCCGCGCTGGACGAGCTGTGGACCGATATTTACGCCGCTGAGCTGCCCCAGGGCAGCGCGGAAGAGAACGCCTGAGGGGGTGACGTAACATGGCAACCGAAATCCTGATGCCCGCCCTGTCCCCCACGATGGAGGAAGGCACCCTGGCCAAGTGGCTCAAGAAAGAGGGCGACGAGGTCAAGTCCGGCGACATCATCGCCGAGATCGAGACCGACAAGGCCACGATGGAATTCGAGGCCGTCGACGAGGGGATCATGGGCAAGATCCTGGTGGCCGAGGGCACCCAGGGCGTCGCCGTGAACACCCCCATCGCCGTACTGGTCGAAGAGGGCGAATCCGCCGACGACGTGCAGGCCGAGAAGGTTCCGGCGCAGGTTGCCTCGCCCTCGACCAAGGAAGGTCCCGACGACAAGGGCCAGCCCGGCCCGTCCGCCGTCGAGCAGGTCAAGACCCCCGAGCCCGACCGCAGCCCCGACTATCCCGAGGGCACCAAGATGAAGACCATGACCGTGCGGGAAGCCCTGCGCGAGGCCATGGCCGAGGAGATGGAGCGTGACCCGACCGTCTTCCTGATGGGCGAAGAGGTGGGCGAATACCAGGGCGCCTACAAGATCAGCCAGGGCCTTCTGGACAAGTTCGGCCCCCGCCGCGTCGTCGACACGCCCATCAGCGAAATCGGCTTTGCCGGCATCGGCACCGGCGCGGCCCTGGCCGGCCTGCGCCCGATCGTCGAGTTCATGACCTTCAACTTCGCCATGCAGGCGATCGACCACATCATCAACTCGGCCGCCAAGACGCTCTACATGTCGGGCGGTCAGATGGGCTGCCCGATCGTCTTCCGCGGCCCGAATGGCGCCGCCGCCCGCGTTGGCGCGCAGCACAGCCAGGACTATTCCGCCTGGTATGCGGCGATCCCCGGCCTCAAGGTCGTGATCCCCTACAGCGCGGCTGATGCCAAGGGCCTCCTCAAGCAGGCGATCCGTGACCCGAACCCGGTGATCTTCCTGGAAAACGAGATCCTCTACGGCCGTAGCTTCGAGGTCCCGGACCTGCCCGACTTCACCGTCCCCTTCGGCAAGGCCCGCATCGCGCGGCAGGGCGGCGACGTGACCATCGTCAGCTTCGGCATCGGCATGGCCCATGCGCTGGAGGCGGCCGACAAGCTGGCCGCCGAAGGCATCGAGGCCGAGGTGATCGACCTGCGCACCCTGCGCCCGCTGGACTATGGCACGATCATCGAATCGGTGAAGAAGACGAACCGCCTCGTCACCGTCGAGGAGGGCTTCCCGGTCGGCGCGATCGGCAACCACATCTCGGCCTATGTGATGGAGAACGCGTTCGACTATCTGGACGCGCCGGTCATCAACTGCACCGGCAAGGACGTGCCCATGCCCTATGCCGCCAATCTTGAAAAGCACGCGCTGATCACGCCCGCCGAGGTCGTCGAAGCGGTCAAAAAAGTCACCTACAAGTAAGGGAGGCACCGCGATGCCCACGGAAATCCTGATGCCCGCGCTGTCCCCCACGATGGAGGAAGGCACGCTGGCCAAGTGGCTGGTGAAAGAGGGTGACGAGGTGAAGTCCGGCGACGTGATCGCCGAGATCGAGACCGACAAGGCCACGATGGAGTTCGAGGCCGTGGACGAGGGCCGGATCGGCAAGATCCTGGTCAGCGAGGGCAGCGCGGGGGTCAAGGTCAACACCCCCATCGCCGTTCTGCTGGAAGAGGGTGAGGATGCCTCGGCCGCCGAGGCCGCACCCGCGCCCCAAGTCGAGGCCAAGGCGGACACCAAGCCCCGCCAGGAGCCCGAGCCGGCCGAAAAGGGCTATGGCGGTCCGATCGGCGCCCCGGTCGCGGGCGACGAGGGCAGCAAGGCCCCGGCCTCTCCTGCCCCGGCGGCTGACAAGGGCGGGCGCGTCTTTGCCTCGCCGCTGGCCCGGCGCATCGCCGCCGACAAGGGCCTCGACCTGTCGCAGCTGACGGGCTCGGGCCCGCGCGGCCGCATCGTCAAGGCGGATGTCGAGAACGCCCAGCCCGGCGCCGCCCCGGCCAAGGCCGCCGACACGGGCACGGACAAGGCACCGGTCACCCATGCCGTCGCCGCCAAGGAACCCTCGGCACCCCAGGCCCCCAAGGGCCTGTCGACCGAGGCCGTGCTCAAGATGTTCGCCGACCGCGAGACCGAGGAGGTGCAGCTGGACGGCATGCGCCGCACCATCGCCGCGCGCCTCAGCGAAGCCAAGCAGACCATCCCGCATTTCTACCTGCGCCGCTCGGCCAAGCTTGATGCGCTGATGGAATTCCGGGCCACGCTGAACAAGCAGCTGGAAGGCCGGGGCGTCAAGCTGTCGGTCAACGACTTCATCATCAAGGCCAGCGCACTGGCGCTGCAGCAGGTGCCGGATGCAAACGCCGTCTGGGCAGGAGATCGCATCCTCAAGCTCAAGCCGTCGGACGTGGCCGTGGCCGTGGCGATCGAGGGCGGGCTGTTCACGCCCGTTCTGAAGGACGCCCACCAGAAGACCCTGTCGGCGCTGTCGGCGCAGATGAAGGACTTGGCCGCGCGCGCGAAATCGAAGAAGCTGGCCCCCCATGAATACCAGGGCGGCAGCTTCGCGATCAGCAACCTCGGCATGTTCGGGATCGAGAACTTCGACGCCGTCATCAACCCGCCGCATGGCGCCATTCTGGCCGTGGGCGCGGGCATTCCCACCCCGGTCGTCGAAAAGGGCGAGGTCGTGGTGCGCAACGTGATGTCGATGACCCTCTCGGTCGATCACCGGGTCATCGACGGGGCGCTCGGCGCGCAACTGCTGGAGGCGATCGTCGCCCATCTGGAAAACCCGATGGGCATGCTGGCCTGACAGGACCCGCAGAACGACAGGGGGCGGCGGAACCACCAGGTTCCGCCGCCCCTTTCATGTCCGGCATCCGCCGCCGGTTCAGGCGACGGCCTTCTCGATCGCCGCCACGAAATCATCCAGGTCGTCGGGATTGCGGCTGGTGATCACGCCCCGGTCCTCCACCACGGCCTGATCGACCACCTCGGCCCCCGCATTGCGGATGTCGCTGCGGATCGAGGCAAAGCTGGTCATCCTGCGACCCGACACCAGGCCCGCCTCGACCAGCAGCCAGGGCGCGTGGCAGATCGCGGCAATGGGCTTGCCGACATCGGCAAAGGCCTTGATCAGCGCCACGGCCTTGTCGTCCAACCGCAAATTGTCGGGGTTGATGACGCCGCCCGGCAGGACCAGCGCATCGAAACCCTCGGGCGACTGGTCGGCGATGGCCAGGTCGGCCTCGACCGTCTTGCCCCAGTCGTCCTTGTCCCAGGCCTTGATGGTCCCGGCCTTCGGGGCCGCGATATGCACGTCGTGACCCGAGGCCTTCAGTTTCTCCAGCGGGGTGAACAGTTCGGACTGCTCGAACCCGTCGCTTGCCATGATCAGGATCTTGGCCATGTTGATCTCCTTTCGCATTGCGATCGTCCCGCAGGCAATGCGGGCCACCGCCCGGCGGTTCCGATCAGAACGTGACGGCAACTCCCGGCAGGTTCAGCTCGGCGATCAGTTCGCGCAGCTCCTGGCGCGCGGCGATATGGGACATGCTCAGCGCCTCGGTCCCCACATCCTTCAGGTCCAGCAGGGTCAAACCGCGCGGAAACAGTTCGCGAAAGATCACCCGTTCGGAAAAGCCCGGGGCCACGCGAAACCCGATGCGTTTGGACAGCGCGGCCAGCGCCCCGCCCACCTTGCGCTTGTTGTGCATCTGCTGGGTGCCCAGCCGGTTGCGCAGCACCAGCCAGTCGATCGGCCCGGCCCCGGCCTGCGCCCGCATCTGCCGCGCGCTCCAGACCATCTCGGCATAGATCGACGGCCCCAGGACCTCGCCCTCGGGCGAGAGCCGCGCCAGCAGGTCGAAATCGACGAAGCTGTCGTTCAGCGGCGTGATCAGCGTGTCGGCCAGCGCATGGGCCATCTGGCTCAGCCGCGTATGGGATCCCGGACAATCCAGCAGGATGAAGTCGCAGCGTCGCTCCAGGTCCTCCAGCGCGGGCGTCAGCGGATCGCCGCCCTCGCCCAGCTGCCCCATCACCGGCATGGGCAGGTCGATCCCCTCGCGCGCGCAAAAGGCGGCTCGGTTCTCCAGGTAGCGGCCAAAGCTGCGCTGCCGCACGTCCAGGTCCAGGCCCCCCACCCGGTGACCCATCCGGGCCAGCGCCGTCGTCACATGCATCGAGGTGGTGGATTTCCCGGACCCGCCCTTTTCGTTCCCCACCACGATGATATGCGCCACGGGCCGCCTCTTGTCCTGTCCCCTTGGGCGCGACCCTAGCCAGCGGCCGTCCCGAAAGAAAGTCGCCCGGTCCGGGGCCGGGGTTTTCCCGCGGGCGGGTGTCGCCCCTGCACCACGCAGCCTATCCGGGCGGGGACCGGCGCCCGACCAGCCGGCCGTCGATCATCGCCAGCCCCAAGCCGATCACCGCCATGCCCGCGACCTGCATCGCGCCCAGCCGCTCGTCCAGGAACAGCCAGCCCAGAAGGATGGCCGAGACCGGCACCAGAAAGGTCACCAACGAGATGTTCGTGGCCCCCGCCCGCGCCAGGATGCGGAAGAACAGCACATAGGCGATGCCGGTGCAGAGAGATCCCAGCACGCCCACCGCCGCCCAGACATGACCGGGCACATCCGCAGGCGGCAGCCCGTGGACCGCCAGCGCCAGCGGCAGCAGCACCAGGCTGGAACCGGTGACCATGCCCGCGGCCGTGACCAGCGGGTCGACGCCCCGCGCCCGAAAGCGGCGGCCATAGGCTGCGGCGCAGGCATAGCTGACCGCCGCGCCCAGCATCGCCAGCTGCGGCGCCACGCCGTGCCCCTGGCCCGCCAGCTCGTCCACGCCGATCATCACGGCCACACCGCCCAGGCCCACCGCGACCCCCAGCAGCCGCCCCAGTCCCGCCCGCTCGTCCGCCAGCACCAGGGTCGAGACCAGGACCGTGAACAACGGCGTCGTCGCATTCAGGATCGAGGCCAGCCCCGACGGGATCGAGGTCTGCGCCCAGACGATCAGCCCGAAGGGGATCGCGTTGTTCAGCACCCCCATCACCAGAAAGGCGCCCCACAGGCCGGACCCGCGCGGCACCCCCCGCCCGGCCGCCGCCACGATCGCCCACAGCACCACCGCCGCCACCGCCACCCGGATCGCCACGATCCACAGGACCGGCAGATGCCCGACGCTAAGGCCGATCAGAAAGAACGAGCCGCCCCAGATCAGCGACAGCAGCCCCAGCTGCGCCCAGTCGCCCGCGCTCATGCGCGTGCGGATCAGGGGCGCGGGCATCGCGGCGGGCCGGCTCATGACCGCGCGGGTCCGCGGCACAGTGTCAGGCGAAACGGTTTGCACATCATGCAGGTCTCCTTGGTGCCGCAACCTGCACCAGGACGCCGGGCGACGGAAGGGCTCTCAGGCCTCGGCGCGCAATGCCGACAGGGCCGCCTGGACCTTGGGCGTGCGGTGCAGGTCGACATGCGTCACCAGCCAAAGCGGCGAATCCCATTCCGGCATGCTCAGCACCGACACCATCCCCTCCGTCCGACCCGGAGGCAGCGGCCCCGCGGCCAGCCCCGCCCGGATCACGGCCTCGCGCGCGGCGGGCTCGTTCGAGATCAGGACGATGTTCTCCGGCGTGATCCGGTCCTGCAGCCATTGCATGAAGGGCGCCCCCCGCCCCTCGGTCCCGGGCAGCGCGAAACGGTGCCTCCGCGGGTCCTCGATCGGCCCGTGCCTTTCGACATAGCCGGGCGAGGCATAAAGCACATGCTGCGCCAGGCCCATCTCGCGCACCACGTAATCCGCCTCGGTCGGCTGCGCCCCCGCGCGGATCGCGACATGGGCCTCGCCCGTGTCCAGGCGGAACAGGCGCACATCGGTCAGATAGGTCAGGCGCAGCCCCGGATGACGCGCCATGACGGAAACCAGCCGCGGCATCACCAGGTCGGTCAGTTCGGGCAGCGAGGTGATGATCAGGTCGCCCTCGATCCGGTCCCCCGCCCCCGCGATCTGCGACGCCATCTGCGAGAACCGCTCATCCGCCGCCGTCGCCGCACTCAGCAACGCGCGCCCCGCATCCGTCAGGGCATAGCCGCGGGTGTGACGCTGGAACAGCCGCGCCTTCAGGCTCGCCTCCAGCGCGTCGATCCGCCGGATCACCGTGGCGTGGTGCACCCCCAGCGTCGCGGCCGCCCCGCTGACCGTTCCCGTCCGCGCCACCGCCATGGCCACGCGGATATCATCCCAACTTTCCACCTGCATGTGCATCCCCGCACAGATCCTGCGCGATTATCGGCGTTTCGTTCGGCGGTGCATAGTCCTACTTACGCTGCAACGCAGAATGACCGATCGGAGTCCCCATGAACATTCTCCAGCTCGACAGTGCCATCACCGGCGACGCCTCCGTCTCGCGCCAGCTGACCGCGGATATCGTGGCCCGCCTGCAGGAAACCGCCCCGCAGGCCACCGTCACCTATCGCGACCTGAACGCGGGCATCCCCGCCATCGACACGACCTGGTTCCAGGCCGTCCGCCTGGGCACCGACAGCCCCAGCGCCGAACAGCAGGCCCGCATCGACACCTCGGACGCGCTTCTGGCGCAGGTCCAGGCGGCGGATGTGCTGGTAATCGGCCTGCCCGTCTACAATTTCGCGATCCCCGCCCAGCTCAAGAACTGGCTGGACCAGATTGCGCGCGCCGGCGTCAGCTTCCGCTATACCGAAGCCGGCCCCGAGGGCCTGCTGAAGAACAAGCGCGCCTTCGTCGCCTACACCGCCGCAGGCACGCCCTTGGGCTCGGACCTGGACCACGCCTCGGGCTACCTGCGCCACATGCTGGGCCTTCTGGGGATCACCGACGTGACCTTCGTGCCCGCGGATGGCCTGGCCTTCGACCGCGACGCCGGCATGGCCCGCGCCCACGAGGCACTGGACAGAATCGCCGCTTGATATTAGTTAGCGCGCCAACGGAACGATCCGACGGCGCGCCTGTCATAATGGCGCAATGGACATTCAGGACATTGTGACCATGCGCAAGTTTTTAACGATTGCCGCCGCCATCCTGACCGGGATGGCGGTTTTTTTCATGGCCCCCGCCGTCCGCGCCCAACCGGCGCTTCCCTCCGCTGTCCCGCAGATCCCCAACCGCGACGCATGGGTGGCCACCTGCGTCCACCTTTTCCTGCAGACGCTGGCCTCGGAGGATCCCGGGATCCAGATCTTCAGCACCCCTGGCGCCGTCGCCATGAAGGTGATGGTCGAGATCGCCCCCGATGGCGAGGTCCGCTGGCTGCGCATCCGCGAGACATCGGGCCGGACGTCGCTGGACACGGCCGCCATCCGCGCCCTGTCGCAGGTCCGCCAGGTGCCGCCCTTCAGCCCCGACATGCCGCACCGCAACATCCGCATCCAGCTGCCGATCGGCACGCCGCTGTCCTGACCGGCGCCGATCGTCCGCCTGCGTTGACTCGGGTCATGTTTTTGCGTAAGGACGGTCCCAATTCCCGGAAGCACCGTCTTCCGGTCCCTGCCCTGCGCGGGGATCGCCCCCCGTCAGCGCGTTGCGCCCACGGGGGCAAAACCGTTTTGGAGCCATAGGAGGCCCGGCCATGTTCGAGAACCTTTCCGACCGCCTGGGCGGCGTCTTCGACCGGCTGACCAAGCAGGGTGCCCTGACCGAGGACGACGTCGCCGCCGCCATGCGCGAGGTTCGCACAGCCCTGCTGGAGGCGGACGTCTCGCTGCCGGTGGCGCGCAGCTTCGTCAAGTCGGTCACGCAAAAGGCCACGGGCGCCGCGGTCACGAAATCAGTCAGCCCCGGGCAGCAGGTCGTCAAGATCGTCCATGACGAGCTGATCCGCGTCCTTCAGGGCGATGACGCCCCCGAGGCGCTGCGCATCGACAACCCGCCCGCCGCCATCCTGATGGTCGGCCTGCAGGGTTCGGGCAAGACCACCACCACCGCGAAACTGGCCCTGCGCCTCAAGGACCGCGAAAAGAAGCGCGTCCTGATGGCCTCCCTGGACACCAACCGCCCCGCCGCGATGGAGCAGCTGGCGATCCTCGGCCAGCAGATCGGCGTTGACACGCTGCCCATCGTGATGGGCCAGACCGCGCCGCAGATCGCGCAGCGCGCCAAGACGCAGGCCTCGCTCGGCGGCTATGATGTCGTAATGCTGGACACCGCCGGCCGCCTGCATATCGACGAAGCGCTGATGACCCAGGTCCAGCAGGTCCGCGACATCGCCCAGCCGCGCGAGACGATCCTGGTCGTCGACGGCCTGACCGGCCAGGACGCGGTGAACGTCGCGACCGAATTCGACGCCAAGGTCGGCGTCAGCGGCGTGGTGCTGACCCGCATGGACGGCGACGGGCGCGGCGGTGCGGCCCTGTCGATGCGCGCCATCACCGGCAAGCCGATCCGCTTCGTGGGCCTGGGCGAAAAGATGGACGCGCTGGAGGCCTTTGACGCCCAGCGCGTGGCGGGCCGCATCCTCGGCATGGGCGACATCGTCGCCCTGGTCGAAAAGGCCCAGCAGGTCCTGGAGGTCGAGCAGGCCGAGCGCATGATGAAGCGCTTCCAGAAGGGCCTGTTCAACATGAACGACCTGCGCGGCCAGTTGGAGCAGATGCAGAAGATGGGCGGCATGCAGTCGGTCATGTCGATGATGCCCGGCATGGCCAAGATGGCCAAGCAGGCGGAAACTGCCGGCTATGACGACAGCGTCGTGCGCCACCAGATCGCGCTGATCAACTCGATGACGAAAAAGGAACGGGCGAACCCGGACCTGCTGCAGGCCAGCCGGAAAAAGCGGATCGCGGCCGGCGCGGGCCTCGACGTGTCGGACCTGAACAAGCTGCTGAAGATGCAGAAGCAGATGGCCGACACGATGAAGAAGCTGGGCAAGATGGGCAAGGGCGGGCTGATGAAGCAGGCCATGCGCGCGATGACCGGCAAAGGCGGCGGCCTGCCCGACATGGAGAACCTCGACCCCGCCAAGATGGCCGAGGCGCAAAAGCTGCTGCAGGACCCGCGCGGCCTCGGCGGCCAGCTGGGCAAGGCCGGGCTGCCGGGCGGCCTTGGCGGCCTGTTCGGAAAGAAGTGACGTGATCACGCTGTCGCCCACTCCGGTCCTAGAAACGGAACGCCTGACCCTGCGCGCGCCGCAGGGCAGCGACTGGCCGCACTGGCGCAGCTTCCACGGCTCCGACCGCGCGCGCTTCATCGGCGGCGGCCCGGACCTGCCTGAGGGCGCCAGCTGGCGCGCCTTCGGCCATGTCGTGGGTCACTGGGTGCTGCGCGGCTTTGGCATGTTCGTCTTCACGATCAAGGGCGACGACACGGCCTTGGGCATGACCGGCCCCTGGTTTCCGGAAGGCTGGCCCGAGCATGAGCTTGGCTGGACCGCCTGGTCCCCCGCCGCCGAAGGCCGCGGCCTCGTGGCCGAGGCGGCCCGCGCCGCCCGCGACCACGCCTTCACCGCCCTCGGCTGGACGACCGCTGTCAGCTATATCGACAGCGACAACCTGCGCTCGATCGCACTGGCGCAGCGTCTGGGCGCGGTTCTCGACCCCAAGGCCCAGCAGCCGGCGTCGTTCGACGCCCCTGGCCTCGTCTACCGCCACCCCGCGCCCGGGGCCACCGCATGACCCCGAAATGCGCACCCTATCTGGTGCACACCCGGTGCACATCCGGTGCACGACCGGTGCATAGTATATTTGTGCGAAATCAACGGCCGGAGGTTTCCGCCTGATGGACACCACCACCCGTGCCGCCGCGCTTCTGGCAGAGCATCGTGCCAGCATCGACCGGCTGGACGCCATCCTGGTCTATACGCTGGCCGAGCGCTTCAAGCACACCCAATCCGTCGGCCGCCTCAAGGCCGACCACGACCTTCCGCCGTCCGATCCCTCGCGCGAGGCGCAGCAGATCGAGCGGCTGGAACGCCTCGCGCGCGAGGCCGATCTGGACCCGGAATTCGCGCGCAAATTCCTCAACTTCGTGATCGCCGAAGTCATCCGGCACCACGAGCAATACCAATCCTAAGGCCGCGCCCCCGGCACGTCCTGACCCCGCCATTTCAAAGGAGAAAACCGAATGGCCATGAAGATCCGCCTCGCCCGTGGTGGCAGCAAGAAGCGCCCGCATTACGCGATCGTCGCCTCCGATTCGCGCATGCCGCGCGATGGCCGCTTCATCGAGAAGCTGGGCACCTACAACCCGCTGCTGGCCAAGGACAGCGAAGACCGCGTCAAGATGGACGTCGAGCGCATCCAGTACTGGCTGGGCCACGGCGCACAGCCGACCGACCGCGTCGCGCGTTTCCTGGAAGCCGCCGGCGTGACCGAAAAGACCGAGCGCAAGAACATGAAGAAGGCCGAGCCGGGCAAGAAAGCCAAGGCCCGCGCCGAAGAGCGCGCCAAGAAGGCCGCCGCCCCGGCCGAAGCCGAGTGATGAACGCTGGCGGGGGCAACCCCGCCAGACCCTTTTCAAAGGTGTGACAATGACGGAAGACCGCATCTGCGTCGGCGCGATCGCGGGGGCCTTCGGGGTCCACGGAGAGGTGCGGCTGAAAAGCTTCTGCGCCGAACCGGCCGACATCGCCACCTATGCCCCCCTGACATCCGAGGACGGCAACCGCGTCTTCACCCTCAGCCTGACGCGCGCCGTGACCGGCGGCCTGGGCGCCCGCCTGTCGGGCGTCAGCACCCGGGAGGATGCCGAGGCCCTGCGCGGCGTCACCCTCTGGGCTCCGCGCAGCGCCCTGCCCTCGCTGCCCGACGACGAATTCTACCATGCCGACCTGATCGGCCTTCAGGTCGTGGACACTGGCGGTCAGCCGCTTGGCCGGGTGCGCGCGATCTATGACCACGGCGCCGGCGACATCCTGGAGATCGTGGGCGGCAAGGACGTGCTGATGCTGCCCTTCACCCGCGCCATCGTGCCGACGGTGGACCTGACCGCCGGCCGCATCGTCGCCGACCCGCCCGGCGACGACGAATGACCGACACGCCCAAGTCCCACGGCCGGCTGGCGATCCGCCCCAGCCTGCGCCCGCGCGAGTTGATGGCCGAGCCGCAGGTCCAGGGCGCCTGGACCGCCCGCATCGTCACCCTGTTCCCCGAGGCCTTTCCCGGCATCCTGGGCCTGTCGCTGACCGGAAAGGCGCTGGCGCAGGGCCTGTGGAACCTTCAGACCATCCCCTTGCGCGACTTTGGCACCGGCCGTCACCGCAACGTGGACGACACGCCCGCGGGCGGCGGTGCCGGCATGGTCATCCGCGCCGACGTGATGGACGCGGCCCTGCGCGAGGCGGGACGCGGCCAGCCGCTGCCGGTGATCTACATGTCGCCGCGAGGCAAGCCCCTGACGCAGGAGCGCGCCCGCCAGCTGGCCAAGGGCCCCGGCGTCGTCCTGATCTGCGGCCGGTTCGAGGGGGTGGACCAGCGTGTCCTGGACGCCCACGCGGTCGAGGAGATCAGCATCGGCGACTATGTCCTGACCGGCGGAGAGATCGCCGCACAGGTCTTGATCGACGCGACGGTCCGGCTTATACCGCGCGTGCTGGGGAATCAGGATTCTCTGGCCGAGGAATCCTTTTCCATCGGCAACAGGGGCCTTCTGGAAGCCCCCCAGTTCACGAAGCCCGCCCTTTGGGACGGCCGAGAGATCCCGCCGGTTCTGCTGTCGGGCAATCACGCGGCCATCGCCGACTGGCGCGCCACTGAGGCCGAAAGGCTGACCAAGGAACGCCGCCCCGATCTGTGGCGGGCACATGCGGAAACGCAGGTGGACCCGGCAAAGGACCGACAGCGCTCGGGCGCATCAGACCAATCGCGGAACCACCGCGAGCATGACAAGGACCCACAGCGATGAACCTGATCGCAGAACTCGAAGCCGAGCAGATCGCCCAGCTTGGCAAGACCATTCCCGACTTCAAGGCCGGCGACACCATCCGCGTCGGCTACAAAGTGACCGAAGGCACGCGTTCGCGCGTGCAGAACTACGAAGGCGTGTGCATCTCGCGCAAGGGCGGCAGCGGCATCGCGGCCAGCTTTACCGTGCGCAAGATCAGCTTCGGCGAAGGCGTGGAACGCGTGTTCCCGCTCTATTCGACCAACATCGATTCGATCGAGGTCGTGCGCCGCGGCAAGGTGCGTCGCGCCAAGCTGTACTATCTGCGCGACCGTCGCGGCAAATCGGCTCGTATCGCCGAAAAGACCAACTACCGTCCGCTGTCGGACGCGAAAGCCTGAGCAGAGGTCACCAGATGAAAAACGAGATCCATCCCGACTACCACATGATCGAGGTCAAGATGACCGACGGGACGACCTACCAGACGCGGTCGACCTGGGGCGGCGAAGGCGACACCATGTCGCTGGACATCGATCCGACCTCGCACCCCGCTTGGACCGGCGGCTCGGCCAAGCTGATGGACGCCGGCGGCCGCGTGACCAAGTTCAAGTCGAAATATGCAGGCCTGGGCTTCTGATCAGCCCGCCTTCGACGACAGGAAAGCGCCGCCCCCAAGGGGCGGCGCTTTTCGTTTGCGGCACCTGCCCCTAGTCAGGCGGCGACCGCGCCCGGCTCCACCAGCGCCACGATGTCCATCATGATCGTGTTCAGCTGGAAATCCTTGGGCGTATAGACCCGTGCCACGCCCATGGCGGCCAGCTTGCGGGCGTCCTCATCCGGGATGATGCCGCCGACGATGACCGGCACATGGCCCAGCCCCGCGACCTGCATGCGGCTCATCAGGTCCTCGATCAGCGGGACATGGCTGCCCGACAGGATCGACAGGCCCACGACATGCGCCTCCTGCTCCTGCGCGCGGGCCACGATCTCCTCCGGCGTCAGGCGGATGCCCTCGTAGGTGATGTCCATGCCGCAATCGCGGGCGCGGAACGCGATCTGCTCGGCCCCGTTCGAATGGCCGTCGAGGCCCGGCTTGCCCACCAGGAACTTTAGCCGGCGGCCCAAGCGCGCGCTGACGGCGTCCACCGCCTCGCGGATCTCCTCCAGCCCTTCAGTCCGGTTCGACGGGCTGGCCGAGACGCCGGTGGGGCCCCGGTACTCTCCATGCACCGCCCGCATCACGCCCGCCCATTCGCCGGTCGTGACCCCGGCTTTTGCCGCCGCGATCGAGGGTGGCATCACGTTCTCGCCCCGCTGCGCCGCAGCGCGCAACGCCGCAAGGGCGGCTTGGACGGCCTCTTCGTCGCGCGCGGCGCGCCAGGCCTGCAGGCGATCGACCTGGTCCTGCTCGACGGCCGGATCGACCACCATGATGCCGCCATCTCCCGCCGTCAGCGGCGACGGCTCGGCCTGCTGCCAGCGGTTCACACCCACCACGACCGTCTCGTTGGCCTCGATCCGTCCAAGCCGCGCGGCATTCGATTCGACCAGCCGCGCCTTCATGTAGTCGATGGCGGCGATCGCCCCCCCCATCTGGTCCAGCAGGGCCAGCTCGTCCCGCGCGCCCTGCTTCAGCGCCTCGACCTTGGCGGCAATCACCGGGTTGCCGTCAAAAAGGTCGCCATATTCCAGCAGGTCCGTCTCGTATGCCAGGATCTGCTGCATGCGCAGCGACCATTGCTGGTCCCAGGGGCGCGGCAGGCCCAAGGCCTCGTTCCAGGCGGGCAGCTGCACGGCCCGGGCGCGGGCGTTCTTGGACAGCGTGACGGCCAGCATCTCCAGCAGGATGCGATAGACGTTATTCTCGGGCTGCTGCTCGGTCAGGCCCAGGCTGTTGACCTGCACGCCATAGCGGAACCGACGGTATTTCTCCTCGGTGATGCCGTAACGGTCGCGGGTGATCTCGTCCCACAGCTCGGTGAAGGCGCGCATCTTGCACAGTTCGGTGACAAAGCGGATGCCGGCATTCACGAAAAAGCTGATGCGCCCGACCATCTCGGGAAAGCTGTCGTCGGGCACCTTGTCCTTCAGGTCGTCCAGCACTGCCACGGCGGTCGCCAGCGCATAGGCCAGCTCCTGCTCGGGCGTCGCGCCCGCCTCCTGCAGGTGATAGCTGCAGACGTTCATCGGGTTCCATTTCGGCAGATGCTGGCGCGTAAAGGCGGCGATGTCGGTGATCATCGCCAGCGACGGCTTGGGCGGGCAGATATAGGTGCCGCGCGACAGGTATTCCTTGATCAGGTCGTTCTGGACCGTTCCCTGCAGGCGGGAGACATCCGCCCCCTGCTCCTCGGCCACGGCGATGTACAGCGACAGAAGCCAGGGCGCCGTGGCGTTGATCGTCATCGAGGTGTTCATCTGCTCCAGCGGGATCTGGTCGAACAGCGCGCGCATGTCCCCCAGGTGGCAGACGGGCACGCCTACCTTGCCGACCTCGCCCCGCGCCAGCACATGATCGCTGTCATAGCCGGTCTGCGTGGGCAGGTCGAAGGCCACCGACAGGCCTGTCTGCCCCTTTGCCAGGTTCGTGCGATAGAGCGCGTTCGATTTTTCAGCCGTAGAATGGCCCGCATAGGTGCGGAAGAGCCAGGGTTTGTCCTTCTCGACCATATCAGGGTCCTCGCAACATTATTTCCTTGCGACGATTGATACAGACAGGAAACTGCGCCGTCAATTCGCCGCAGTGCGGCATGGTGCAGGCTCAGGTGCGCCGGGGGCGCGCCCTGAGGCCCAGGACCAGCAGGCGCGTGACCTGCCACCGCGACGCGATCACCTGAAGCAGCACCGGCAGGAGGATGCCAAGCGCCGTTCCCAGCAGCAGATGGACGACCGATGATTCGATGTCGATGGCCTGCAGCGTCCGGCGCGCACCCGAGGTGACCAGGATGTGGTAGAGGTAGATGGTCAGCGAGAACGCCCCCAGCCAGGACAGCCAGTGCAGCCGCGGCAGGACCAGCATCGCCGTCACGCAGGCCCCGCCGGCGAAGAGCAGGCTTTGCAGGTCCAGACGCTCGGTTGAGGGGCGGCCGGTTTCCCGCATGATCCAGAGGTTTATTGCCAGCCCCGCCAGAAAGGCCGAAGCGGCCAAGGTCACGGCCAGTCCGCGATGGGCCTCCAGCGTCTCGACATGACGGATGAAGGCCACGCCCAGCAGCAGGTAGCCCAGCAGATGCGTGATCCGGTTGGCGGCCATCAGATCGCTGTCAAAGGACCACCCCATCGCGATCGCCAGCAGCGACAGGATCAGCGCCGGCCACAGGATCGCGCCGCGCGTCAGCGCATCCAAGGCACCCAGCAGCGGAAAGATGATCAGCATGACCTGCAGGAACCAGAAGATCTCGTAATGGCGGTAATAGGCCTGCCAGAAATGACCCTCGAATGGCAGGCGGCCGTCGATCGCATAGCCGAAGGCCATGAACACGGTGATCGCGGTGATGCCGGGAACCGCCAACCTGCGGAATTTCCCCAACAGGAAAGGCATCAGCGTGCCGCGCTGCGGCGGCTTGAGGGCGTAGACCGCCCCGGCGACGAAGGCGAACAGCGGCATCCGCACGTCGACGAACAGGTCGCCATAGATCCGCAAGGGATGCGGATGGCTCAGTTGAAGCCCGTCGGTCCTGACCCCGCCGATCACATGGAAGCTGACCAGCAGCAGCACGGCGATGGAGCGCAAGGATTCAATGGGCAAAACCGGCGCTTTGGCGCTGTTGATGGGCATTAAAATATCCTTGATCATGAACCAGACGCACGCATCGCGGGCTCTCGTATAGGAATAGAATGCACAAGATGCCATTCCGGGACCGTGGCTGTTGCACGCCACGGCCATTGATGAGCGGGCAGTCGCCGTCAGGAAATTTTGTTGCTCATATGGGCGAGTAATAGTTGCAATGTTGCTTTTTGGATCGTAAAGCACGGAAGAGAACTTTCTGCACTGCAGTATTTCAGGAGACCCCCATGGCACTCGACGCCCCGAATCAGATCGCGCCCTACGAAGCACCCGTCAAAGATCTCTATGCCGTGGGCGAGATGCCCCCCTTGGGCCATGTGCCTGCCCAGATGCATGCCTGGGCGATCCGGCGCGAGCGGCAGGGCGAGCCTGACCAGGCGATGCAGCTGGAGGTCGTCGACACGCCCAGCATCGACAGCAACGAGGTTCTGGTCCTGGTGATGGCGGCCGGCGTCAACTATAACGGGATCTGGGCGGGCTTGGGCAAGCCGATCAGCATGTTCGACGTGCACAAGCAGCCCTATCACATCGCGGGCTCGGACGCGTCGGGCATCGTCTGGGCCGTCGGCGACAAGGTCAAGCGCTGGAAGGTCGGCGACGAGGTCGTGATCCATTGCAACCAGGATGACGGCGACGACGAACACTGCAACGGCGGCGATCCGATGTATTCGCCCACGCAGCGCATCTGGGGCTATGAGACCCCCGACGGCAGCTTTGCCCAGTTCACCCGCGTGCAGGCGCAGCAGCTGATGCCCCGCCCGCGCCACCTGACCTGGGAAGAATCGGCCTGCTACACGCTGACGCTGGCCACCGCCTATCGGATGCTGTTCGGCCACGAGCCGCACGAACTGAAGCCCGGCATGAACGTTCTGGTCTGGGGCGCTTCGGGGGGCCTCGGCTCCTACGCGATCCAGCTGATCAACGCGGCCGGCGGCAATGCCATCGGCGTGATCAGCGAGGAGGACAAGCGCGACTTCGTCATGGGCCTGGGCGCCAAGGGCGTCATCAACCGCAAGGAATTCCGCTGCTGGGGCCAGCTGCCCACCGTGAACACGCCCGAATACAAGGAATGGTTCACCGAGGCGCGCAAGTTCGGGGCTGCCATCTGGGACATCACCGGCAAGGGCAACAACGTCGACATCGTCTTCGAACATCCCGGAGAGGCGACCTTCCCCGTCTCGACCCTGGTCTGCAAGAAGGGCGGCATGGTCGTCATCTGCGCAGGCACCACGGGCTTCAACTGCACCTTTGACGTGCGTTACCTGTGGATGCACCAGAAGCGCATCCAGGGCAGCCACTTCGCGCATCTGAAGCAGGCCAGCGCCGCGAACAAGCTGATGCTGGAACGGCGCCTGGACCCCTGCATGTCCGAGGTGTTCCCTTGGGCCGAAATCCCGCAGGCGCATATGAAGATGTACCGCAACCAGCACAAGCCGGGCAACATGTCGGTCCTGGTCCAGTCCCCGGTCGCGGGCCTGCGCACCTTCGAGGACGCGCTGGAAGCCGGCCGCCGCTGATCACTGCGGCAGGGGCGCCACGGGCTGCCCCTGCCCGTCCGCCGACGCGAGAACCGCGTCAGGCCTTGCGCTCGGCCTCGCCGGCATAGCGGCACTTCCATTCGCGCACCTGCTCGGTCGGATGGGTCTCCACCCAACGCGCCAGTTCGTTCTGGCTTTGCAGCATGCAGCTGAACAGCCCGTTCTGCTCCTCGAACAGCAGGCTGTGGTCATTGCACCGCTCGGGATCGCTCAGCAGGCAGGTGACGAAAAACAATTCGATCATCGCGACACTCCGTCCTCACTTGCCCCCCATCCACGCATGGGCGGGCCAAAAGGTTGCAGGGTGCTTCGCTTTCCCGCCAAGGCAGGCTAAGGGATCGGCATGAGTGCCCCCGCCCCTGCCCCGACTCTGTCCCCCGACCAGGCCGACGCATGGGATGCGCTGGCCGAGACCTTCGGCGCGGCAGGTATCGACATCATTGCAGAAGAACTGCATCCGCCCGAGTCGGGCAAAGGTCGGGTGATGGCGGTCATCGGCAAGGCCGGTTCCGGCAAGACGCTGATGCTGTCGCAGATCACCAAGGCGCTGCTTGAAGCGGGGGTCGAGCTGATCAGCCCCGACTATGAGGGCAAGAAACGCAAGGACCGGCGCAGCGTCGCGATCCTGGCGCCCACCAACAAGGCGGCCTTCGTGCTGCGCATGCGCGGCGTGCCGGCCACGACCATCCACCGCATCCTCTATACCCCCGTCTATGACCCGGAATACGAGAAGATCGCCGAATGGCTGACGGGCCAGGGCGACCGGCCGGTGATCGAGGGCCTGACCGACCTGGCGATGGACAAGGCCAAGGCCTTCTTCGACCAGCATGCCTCGATCCCCGGCGCCTTGGCGACGGCGGGCCTGCGCGGGTCGGATTTCATCCGCGGCTGGAAGCGGCGCGAGGACGGGCTGGATGTCGGGCTGATCGACGAGGCCTCGATGCTGGACGAAAAGCAGTTCGAGGACCTGCGCGAGATCTTTCCCGTGCTGGTCCTGTTCGGCGATCCCGCGCAGCTGGCCCCCGTGGGCCAGTCCGGAGAGATGGTCTTTGACCGTCTGGCCCCGGCACAGCGCCTGATGCTGAGCCGCATCCACCGGCAGGCCGACGACAGCCCCATCCTGGACCTGGCCCATGCGCTGGCCGACGACCGCCTGACCTTCGAGGATTTCGAAAGCATGATCCGGGCGGCGGCGCGCAAGGACGACCGGGTGGTCTGGGCCGAGCGCGTGGAAAGCGACCTGATGGCGCGCAGCCCCGTGCTGGTCTGGCGCAATGCCACGCGGATCCGGCTGATCCACGCCTTCCGCACCGCCTTTGGGGCGCCCGGCGACGCGCTGCTGCCCGGAGAGCCGCTGATCTGCGACGGCCTGGAACTGCCGCTGAAGCACCGCAAGAAACGCATCGACCTGGAAGCCCGCGGCCTGATCAAGGGGGCGCAGGTCGTCTATCTGGGGCCGGGCCGCAAGCCGGGGTTCTCGCGCCTGCACGTCATCGGGGCCGAGGACCCGCGCCTCTCGGCCGCCTCGATCGTCAAGATCGAGATGCCGGACGAGGCCGAGCCCTTCATCCCCTATGCCGCGCGGATGGGCGCGGCCTTCCTGCATGGGGCAGCGGTCACCATCCACAAGGCCCAGGGCAGCCAGTGGCCCGAGGTGCAGGTCTTTGGTCCCGACATCGCCGCAGCCGCCTGGTCGAACCGCAGCGAGGCCGGGATCGCGCTGTGGAAGCGGCTGGCCTATGTCGCCATCACCCGCGCGCAGGAACGTCTGATGTGGATCACCAAGGCGCGGCTGGCCCGTCCGGCCGGCCCTCTGACGACCGAGGACCTGGCGGCGCCGGTCTCTCCCCTGGCGCTGGACGCGCAGGAGGAGTGAGGGGCTAGCGGCCTGGTTGCTGACGTTCGATCGACAGGCGCAGGGCCTCGGTCAGCGCCTCGCGCGGCAGGCCGGTTTCCTGGCTCAGGCGCATGATCCCGAAATGCACCCGCGCCAGTTCCTGATAGTAGCGCGCGAAGGTGTAGTTGATCGAGGCCCCCACCACTGCGCCAAAGACCGGCGCCGCCTGCGCCGCCATCTTCTGGCCAAGGGATACCGACAGACGCGGCGCCACCTTGCTGACGAGGCCCTGCACCGTCTGCCCGGTGACCGACAGGCGCGCCGCCAGAAGGCCCAGATCGGTGCTGTCGTCATCGGCCATCGGTCCTGCGGCGGCGAAGATGCGCAGGCATTCCAGCCGCACCTCCTCGCTGTCGGGATCAAGGCCATGTTCGGCCGCGATGTCCAGCATCGCCCGCAGCAGCAGCGTCACGGTGAAGGGCAGCTCGACCAGCGCGCCGGCAAAGCCCCCCACCCCGCCCGCAGCCCCGCTGACGGTCGAGGCCAGCCGGTTGAACCAGTCCCCCCGGTCGCGCAGCAGCCGGCGGCTGCCCGAGGCGGCGCCGAAGGCGCGGGTCAGGGCCGCACGGGTGACGCTGTCCAACCGGCTGCGCACAAAGCCCGGCAGGCGCGCGATCAGCCCCTCGGCGCTGTTGCCGATCCGGGCCATGAGCGCCATCCCGGCGCCTGAGGCCTCCAGATAGCGGCGCGCCAGCCGGTCGATCTGGTCACGGGTCGCAGGATCGTTGATCGGCGGAAGAATGCGGGCGGGGGGCAGTGTCGGGGGCATGGGCAACCTCTTTCGGGTGCTCGACCGCGATGCAGCCGGTCGGATCGGTCTTCTCGGGCGGCACCTGGCTTTCGCGCTGGACCGGACCCGTCAGCCCAACCCATGCACCGGGCTTCAGTTCCAGCCCCAGGACCCGGTCCGGGTTGGTGGGCGGCGGCATCTCGACCTCATCGAGGCGCTGAAAGCCGAAACGCGAATAATAGGGCGCATCGCCGACCAGCAGGACGCGTTCACAGCCCATCCGCCGCGCCCGCGACAGGCTGTCGTGCATCAGCAGCCCGCCCAGGCCTTCGCCCTGCGCCGTCGGATGAACCGCGATCGGCCCCAGCAGCAGCACCGGCTGGCCGTCCACGCGCACGGGCCAGAAGCGGATCGCGGCCATCAGCGTGCCGGTCTGGTCGCGCAGCACCAGGCAGAGGTCGGCCACGCGGGGAACGCCGTCGCGCAGGCGATAGGACGACAGGGCGGTGCGGCCCGGGGCAAAGCACAGGTCGTACAGCGCCTCGACCTCGGTTTCGTCCGCGGGGGTTTCGGGGCAGATCTCGAACATCGCGCCTCCTATGGGTCCGGCGGCCCCTTAACATGGGTTTGCGACAGGCGGAACATTGCACCGCCGGAAAAGCGGTGGCAGGTTGAGCACGCAAATCCCCAGGAGGCCGCCACATGTTCTATCGCCCCGAAGCCGGACACGGCCTGCCCCACAACCCCTTCAACGCGATCGTGGCGCCCCGCCCGATCGGCTGGATCTCGACCCGCGGCGCGCAGGGGGACAACCTGGCGCCCTATTCCTTCTTCAATGCGGTCGCCTATGTGCCGCCGCAGGTCATGTTCGCCTCGACCGGGGCCAAGCGCGACCGACAGGGCACCAAGGACAGCGTCGCCCAGATCATCGAGACCGGGGTCTTCTGCGTCAACATCGCCTGCGGCGAGCTGCGCGATGCGGTGAACGCCACCTCGGCCCCGCTGCCCGCCGGGCAGAGCGAGTTCGAGGCGGCAGGACTGGAGGCCACCTCCTGCACCACCATCGACTGCGCACGCGTGGCCACGGCGGCGGCGGCGCTGGAATGCCGCATGACCCAGATCGTGCCCCTGGCGGGCGAGGCGAATTACGCCGTCTTCGGCGTGGTGACGGGGGTGCATCTGCGCGACGACTGCGTGGTCGAGGGCCGGTTCGACCCGCGCCCTGCCGGAGGCTGGCTTGCCCGGCTTGGCTACAAGGATTACTGCGCCGTGCAGGAGATCTTCGAGATGGAGCGCCCCGCGTGAGCCGCAGCGTCAAGGACTATGTCCGCTCGATCCACGACTTTCCGCATGAGGGGATCATCTTTCGCGACGTGACGACGCTGTTCGCCGACGCGCGCGGGTTCCGCATGGCGGTGGACCAGCTGCTGCACGCCTATGCCGGCACGCGCATCGACAAGGTGGTGGGGCTGGAGGCGCGCGGATTCATCTTGGGAGGCGCGGTGGCGCATCAGCTCTCGACAGGCTTCGTACCGATCCGGAAAAAGGGCAAGCTGCCCGGCACGGTCATTTCCGAAGCCTATCAGCTGGAATATGGCGAGGCGATCATGGAGATACATGACGACGCCCTGCGGGCCGGCGAACGGGTGCTGATCGTTGACGACCTGCTGGCCACCGGCGGCACGGCGGCAGCGGCGATCCGGCTGTGCCAGCGCCTTGGGGCGGCCGTCGTCGGCTGCGCCTTTGTCATCGACCTGCCCGAACTGGGCGGCCGCCGGCTGCTGGAAGCACTGGACGTGCCTGTCCATGCCCTGTGCGACTTCGACGGAGCCTGAGGAGGGCACCTAGGCCAGGACCGCGCCTGGGTTCATGATGCCCAAGGGATCCAGCGCCCTCTTGATGGCGCGCATGGCCGACAGGCGCGCCGGATCGCCCCACCGTTCCAGGTCCGCCGCCTTCAGCCGCCCCACGCCATGTTCGGCGGAAAAGGACCCGCCGCGCGCGACCACCATCTCGTGGATCATCCGCGACAGGTCGCGCCGCACCGGGTCGTAATCCTCGCGCACACGCCCCTCGGCGGGGAACAGGTTGTAATGCAGGTTGCCGTCGCCGACATGGCCAAAGCAGTTGATCCGCATGTCGCCCTGCGCCGCGACCATCGCCCCGGCATCCCGGATGAAGGCCGGGATCTCGGACAGGGGCAGGCTGATGTCGTGGCTGGCGATCGCGCCGACATAGCGGTTGGCCAGCGGGATGTGCTCGCGCAGCGCCCACAGGTCGGCCCCCTGCTGCCCCGATTGCGCGATCACGCCGTCCTGTACCAATCCCGCTTCGCTGGCCGCCAGGAACAGCCCCTCCAGCGCCCCGTCGGCCGACAGGCCCGCGGGCAGCCCAACCTCGACCAGCACCAGCCAGTCGGGGCGTCCGGCAAAGGGCTGGCGCAGGTCCGGGAAGGCAGTGTCCAAGAAGCGCAGCCCCTGCCCCGAGATCAGTTCGAACGCTGTGACCCCGCCTGCCATCCGTGCCTGCGCCAGCGACAGCAGGGACAGCGCGGCGGCGGGGCTGTCGACGACCAGCATCGCCACGCCCGATTCCGCGGGCACCGGCGCCAGCACCAGCGAGGCTGCGGTGATGATCCCCAGCGTCCCCTCGGCCCCGATCAAGAGGTCGCGCAGGTCGTAGCCGGTGTTGTCCTTGCGCAGCCGCTTGAGGTCATGCATCACCTCGCCCGACGGCAGCACCGCCTCGACCCCCAGGCACAGCGCGCGGGCATTGCCATGGCGCAGCACGTTCACGCCCCCCGCATTGGTGGACAGGACCCCCCCGATCTGGGCGCTGCCCTGCGAGGCCAGCGACAGCGGGAACTGCCGCCCGACCTCCGCCGCCGCCTCGCGCGCCTGGTGCAGCGTCACGCCCGATTCGGCGACCATGACGCCCTCCTCCGGAAAGATGTCGCGGATGGCGGTCATCCGCTCCAGCGACAGGATCAGCGGCGCGGGCCCCTGCGCCATGACCTGGCCGCCCACCAGGCCGGTGCCGCCACCCCGCGGAACCACCGCCACCCGCGCCTCGGCGCAGGCGCGGATGACGGCCGCGCATTCCTGGGCATCGCGCGGCGCGGCGACCAGACCCGCCTGCCCCTGGAAGCGGCCGCGCGGCTCCTGCAGATAAGACGGGGCGACTTCTCGAAGAACGCCCTGCGGCAGGCGGCGGGCCAGGGCCTGATCGGCAGAGTTCAGCATGGCGGCCCTTCCTTCAGCGGATCTCGGTCTTGCCGCGCCGGTCGCTGCGCAGGTTTGAAAACAGCACGTGGTTGCGCCATCGACCATCGATTTCCAAATAGCTCTGCGCCACCCCCTCGTACTTGAAGCCGGATTTTTCCAGCACCCCGCGCGAGGCGGTGTTTTCGGGAAGGCAGGCCGCCTCGATCCGCGACAGGTCGAGGCTGGTGAAGGCATGATGAACCAGCACGCCGATCGCCTCGCGCATGTAGCCCTGCCGCGCGTGGTTCTGGCCGATCCAATAGCCGATGGTGGCGGATTGCGCCGGCCCGCGGCGAATGTTGTCTAGGGTGATCGCGCCCAGCAGCACCCCGTCGCGGCGGACCAGGAACAGGGGCAGCCCGGTCCCCGACCTGCTGGACCGCGCGGCCCAGTAGACGCGGTTGGTAAAGCTCTTGCGAGACAAGTGGTCGGGCGACCAGGCCGGCTCCCATGGCGCCAGAAAGGACCGGCTTTCCGCCCGCAGCGATGTCCAGGCGGCGAAATCGGAATGCATGGGCAGACGCAGCACGATCCGATCAGCATCAAGCCGAAAGGGACGGCGCCGCGTCAGGATCATGCAGCAAGCCTTTCGGCCAGGGCGTCACGCGACGGCGCCCCATCCACGGGACCGTAAAGCGCCAGCGCCGGCCGGGCTTGGGCCAGCAGCGCCTCGGCATGGGTGCGTACGTCGGCGGCCGTCACCGCCGCGATGCGCTCGGCCACTTCGGCGGCATCGGGGACCCGTCCCCAGATGGCCAGTGTGCGCGCCATGCGCTCGGCCTGGGCCGAGGGGCTTTCCAGCCCCATCAGCAGGCCCGCGCGCAGCTGCGCCTTGGCACGCGCGATCTCGGCCTCGGACATGTCCTCGGCGGCGCGCTTGATCTCGTCGATGGTCAGCGTGGCCAGGTCGCCCAGGTCCTCGGCGCCGGTGCCGGCATAGATGGTCAGCATGCCGGTATCGTCATGAAAGCCCGACTGCGCAAAGATCGTGTAGCAGAGGCCGCGTTCCTCGCGGATCTTCTGGAACAGGCGCGAGGACATGCCGCCCCCAAGCGCGGAGGAAAAGATTTGGGCCGCATAGAAATCGGGCGCCAGATAACCCGGCCCCTCCAGCGCCAGCGCGAAATGCGCCTGCTCCAGCGGCTTGACATGCCGTGTCTCCAGCCCCTGCCAGCGGGCGGTTTCCCGCGGCGCCTGCGTGACGGGCTTCATGTGGCCCAGCACCTTTTCAGCCAGCCGCACGATGCGGTCGTGATCGATCGCGCCCGCCGCGGCCACGACCATCTGCCCCGGCCCGTAATTCTCGGCGACAAAGCCCGCCAGATCGGCGCGGCCGAAGTGGCTCACGCGCTCGGCCGGGCCCAGGATGGTGCGGCCCATCGGCTGATCGGGATAGGCGGCCTCCTGCAGCCAGTCGAAGATGATGTCGTCGGGTGTGTCCAGCGTCTGCCCGATCTCCTGCAGGATCACGCCGCGCTCGACCTCGATCTCACGCGGGTCGAAGACCGGGTTCAGGACGATGTCGCTGATCACGTCAAAGGCCAGATCGACGTCATCCTCCAGCACGCGGACGTAATAGGCCGTCGCATCGCGGGAGGTATAGGCGTTGATATAGCCGCCCACATCCTCGATCGCCTCGGCGATCTGCAGCGCGCTGCGGGTCGCGGTGCCCTTGAAGGCCATGTGCTCCAGGAAATGGGCAATGCCGTTCTGTTCGGCCCGTTCGTTCCGGCCCCCGGCACTGATCCAGATGCCCAGGGCGGCGGAATGCAGGCCCGGCATCTGGCGGGTGACGACGGACAGGCCGTTCGGCAGGGTGGTCAGGCGCGGGGTGGGGTCTTGGCTCACTGGGTTCTCCGGTCAAGGATCAGCGACTTAAGCGCCTCGACGTCATTTTCAACCCGCGTCACGCGTTCGGGAAGGTCGAACAGGTCGGCCATGTGCGGCGGCAGGCCGGGGCGGATGCCGATGGCGCGTTCCACCGCATCGGGGAACTTGGCCGGATGGGCGGTGGCCAGCGTGACCATCGGCACGCCGGGTTCCAGATGGCGCTGTGCCACCGCGACACCCACGGCGCTGTGGGGGCACAGGACCTCTCCGGTCCGGTCGCGCATGTCGCGGATCGTCTCCAGCGTCTCCTCCTCCGAGACGCGGCCCGAACGGTACTGCTCGCGCAGCGCCTGAAGCGCGCCTTGGCTGATCGTGAAGCCGCCGGCCTTCAACTCGTCCATCAGCTGCGCCACCGCGCCCGCGTCGCCGCCATAGGCCAGGTACAGCGCGCGTTCGAAGTTCGAGCTGACCTGGATGTCCATCGACGGGCTGATCGAGGGTTCGACCGTGCCCACGCGGTATTCGCCCTGGCTCAGCGCGCGATGCAGGATGTCGTTCTGGTTCGTCGCCACGATCAGACGGCGGATCGGCAGGCCCATCTGGCGCGCGATCGACCCCGCAAAGATGTCGCCGAAATTGCCTGTCGGCACGCAGAAATCCGTGGGCCGCATGCCCAACGACGCGCAGGCGGTGAAATAATAGACGATCTGCGCCACGACGCGGGCCCAGTTGATGCTGTTCACGCCCGCAAGGCCCACATGGTCGCGGAAGGCGTGGTCGTTGAACAGGTCCTTGAGCCGCGCCTGGCAGTCGTCGAAATGCCCGGTCACCGCCAGCGCATGGACATTGGCGGCCGGGGGCGTGGTCATCTGGCGACGCTGCACCTCGGACACGCGGCCATGCGGATACATGATGAAGACGTCGACATTGTCGATGCCGCGGAACGCCTCGATCGCCGCCGACCCGGTGTCGCCCGAGGTGGCGCCCACGATCGTGATCCGCTGGCCGGACCGCGTCAGGGCGATCTGGAACAGCTGCGCGATCAGCTGCATCGCGAAGTCCTTGAAGGCCAGCGTGGGGCCGTGGAACAGCTCCAGCAGATGATGGCCCGGGGCCAGCTGCACCAGCGGCGCGCGGGCATCGTGGCTGATGCGCGCATAGGCCCGGTCGATCGCGCCGCGCAGTTCATCGTCGGTAAAGCTGTCGCCGGTGAAGGGCCGCACCACGCGGAAGGCGACCTCTTCGTAGGAAAGGCCGTCCAGCTGGTCCAGGCCCGGCAAGGTCGGGATCGTTTCCGGCAGATACAGGCCCCCGTCGCGCGCCAGCCCCGACAGCATGGCCTGTTCAAAGTTCAGAACCGGGGCCTGGCCCCGCGTCGAGACGTAACGCATCGAAATTCCTTCAGTAGCTGCGCTGCCTGATACGCCAGATCAGCGCCAGTGTCATCACCGCCCAGGTGGCCGCGATCAGGAACCATTGCACGGCATAGGACAGGTGGTTGTTGGGGATGCCCTCGACAGCGACCGGGATCGGCTCGGCGCCCTGGTTGTCGCCCTGGATGAAGCTGGCAACGACCAGGACCGGCTCGGTGTCCAGTTCCGCGGCCATCGCCTCGACGTCGCGGGCGAACCAGATGTTCTCGTCGCGATTGGGCGCGGGGGTCGAGCTGCTGGCGTCTTGCGGCCAGTGCAGGTTGCCGCGCACATCCAAGCGGACCGGCGGGCGCCCGACGCGGCGCGCCTCCTGCGGCACGAAACCCCGGTCCAGCAGGATCGCGCGGCCGTCGTCGGTGACGAAGCGCGACACGATCTGATAGCCGGCCCCCTGGCCGCGGGTGTGCGACAGCACGTCGATCTCGGCCCCGGTCGTGGTGCCGCTGACGGTGACGGGCAGGTATTTCATCGACGGGTCGACCTTGGCCGGCAGCGGCACCGGCTCGGCCAGGATGCCGGTCCGGATCTCCTCCAGCATGCCTTCCTTCCAGTCGCGGCGGTCCAGCTGCCACAGGCCCAGTTGCACCAGGATGGCGCAGCCGACGATGCCGAGGATCAGCGGAAACAGGTAACGGCGCATGACACGCTCCGGGTCGCGGGAAGGGCAACGAAAAACGCGCGGAGGTGGCCCCCCGCGCGCTCTGGTTCCAGGTAGGTGGATCAGCTGCCCCAGACGTAGATGACGGCGAAGAGCACCAGCCAGATGACGTCGACGAAGTGCCAGTACCAGGCTGCGGCCTCGAAGCCGACATGCTGGTTCTGGGTCATCTGGCCGCGCATGAAGCGCACCAGGCAGACAGCCAGGAAGATCGTCCCGATGATCACGTGCAACCCGTGAAAGCCCGTGGCGATGTAGAAGGCCGCGGCATAGGCGGTGTCGGCCAGGCCGAAGGCGGCGTGGCTGTATTCATAGGCCTGCAGCCCGGTGAAGAAGAGGCCCAGGACCACCGCGACGGCCAAGCCGTTGATCGCGACCTTGCGGTCGCCCTCATGCGCCCAGGCATGGTGTGCCCAGGTGACCGCGACGCCCGACAGCAGCAGGATCAGCGTGTTGATGAAGGGCAGGTGCCAGGGGTCGAAGGTCTCGATCCCGACGGGCGGCCAGACGCCATCGACGATCGGGCTTTCCTCGCCCATCGGATAAAGGGCGTGCTTGATGAAGTTCCAGAACAGCGTGACGAACAGCATCGCCTCGGACATCACGAACAGGATGAAGCCGTATTGCAGGCCAAGCCGCACGACGGGCGTGTGATCGCCCGACTCGGCCTCGCGGACCATGTCGGCCCACCAGGCAAAGCTGACATAGCAGGTCGCGACAAAGCCGATGGCGAACATCCAGGGACCGGTAATGGCCGCACCCATCAGCGTGACCTCTCCGGTCATCCAGGCAACCGCGCCATACAGCATGACGAAAACCGCCACCGCCGCGAGGAAAGGCCAGACAGAGGCCGGAAGAATATGGTAATCGTGGTTCTTAGCGTGCGCCATGTCGGATCCCCGTCGGCTCCCTCGAATTCGTCTTAGTTGATGGTCTCGGCCGGAGCCACGTCAAGCGCAGCGCTGCGCGGCTCGGTCCGGTGGAAGGTATAGGACAGCGTGATGTCGCGAATATGCCCGGCATCGCTGTCGCGCACCAGTTCGGGATCAACATAGAAGCTGACCGGCATCTCGACCCGTTCGCCGGGCTGCAGCGTCTGCTCGGTGAAGCAGAAGCACTGGACCTTGATGAAGTAATAACCCGAGATCTCGGGCGCGACATTGTAGCTGGCCGTTCCGGTCAGCGGCACGTCGGAATTGTTCACCGCCTCGTAGAAGGCAAGGCCGCTTTCGCCGATCTTCAGGTCCATGCGCGTCTGCATCGGGCGGAAGGTCCAGTCTAGGTTCGGATCGGTATTGGCGTCAAAGCGGACGCGCACGACCTCGTCCAGCACCTCGTCCGAGGCCGAGGTCGCCACCTGGGTGGTCCCGCCAAAGCCGGTCACGCGACAAAACCAGTCGTAGAAGGGCACCGCCGCCCAGGACAGGGCGCCCATCGTCAGGACGACCCCCACCAGCATGGCCACGGTCCGTCCCTGGGGGCTGAGGCGCCTCATTGTCCGCCCTCCCCCGCCGGTTCGGGCAGCGGCGTCAGCGAGACGCGCGGCTGGTGGTCGAAGGCTTCCATCATGTCGCCCTGCTGGACCTTGACCACGGTCAGCGCAAAGACCAGCGCGACAAAGCCGATCAGGACGATGCCCAGCCCGACGTTGCGCGAGCGGCGGCGAGAGTGAATTTCATGTTCGGGGCGAAGTGCCATCACCAACCTCCCATCCAGCCCTGCACCAGCAGCGCCAGGAAATGCAGGAACAGATAATAGAGCGACAGCTTGAAGACGCGCTTTTCCACCGCGTAGCCATCGGCGACCGCCTGGTCCTCGGACCGGCGCAGGATCTGCCAGCCGCCGCGGATGAAGGCCGCGTTCAGGACGACCGCAACCGCCATGTAGAGCGGCCCGCCGATCGAGGTCAGGCCCAGCCAGATCGCGAAGGGCGCCAGGACCAGCGTATAGGCAAAGATGTGGCGGCGGGTGGTGGGACGGCCGTGGGTCACGGTCAGCATCGGCACGCCCGCCTTGTGGTAATCCTCCTTCATGAACAGCGCCAGCGCCCAGAAATGCGGCGGCGTCCAGAAGAAGATCAGCGCGAACATCAAGAGCGATTCGATGCTGATGCCGCCGGTGGCGCAGGCCCACCCGATCATCGGGGGGAAGGCGCCGGCCGCACCGCCGATCACGATGTTCTGCGGCGTCCAGCGCTTGAGCCAGATCGTGTAGACCACCGCATAGAAGAAGACGGTAAAGGCCAGGAACCCGGCCGCGAACCAGTTGGCCACCAGCCCCAGCATCATCACCGAGATCAGCGCCAGAACGATGCCCAGGCCCAGGGCCTCTCCGCCCTCGACGCGACCGGAGGGGATGGGGCGGCTCTGGGTGCGGTTCATGACCGAGTCGATGTCGCGGTCGTACCACATGTTCAGCGCGCCGGAGGCCCCGCCCCCAAGCGCGATGAACAGGATCGAGCAGAATGCGATGAACGGATGGACGTCGATCGGCGCGACCCACAGGCCCACAAAGGCCGTGAAGACGACAAGCGACATCACCCGCGGCTTGAGAAGGGCGACATAGTCGCGGAACTCGGCCTCGGGCGCACCATCGTATGCGTTGATATCGGTCATCGCACCTTCAATCGGTTGTCCAAAGGCGGGCCGGCAGGATGCCGACCCTGCCCGGGTCTTCGGTTCAGTCGGCGCGGGCCAGGGTCACCTCGGCCGCGGGATCCAGGCTGGCGGTCTGCGGCTCGGCCTCGCCCAGGGTGCCGCCCTGCTCGGCGATCCAGGCCGCATAGACCTCGGGGCTGACCGCCTTCACGACGATCGGCATATAGGCGTGGTTGATACCGCACAGTTCGCTGCACTGGCCGAAATAGACACCTTCCTGCTCCACCTTGAACCAGGCCTGGGCGATGCGGCCGGGAACGGCGTCCTGCTTCACGGCAAAGGCCGGGATGGTCCAGGAATGGATCACGTCGCTGGCGGTCACCTGCATCAGGACGGTCTGTCCCACGGGCACCACCACGGCCGTGTCGGTCGCCAGCAGATACTCATCCTCGGAATAGCCATATTCGGCCAGATCTTCCTTGGGCAGCATCAGCGAATCGAAGGCCACGCCATTCTCGGGGTATTCGTAGGACCAATACCACTGGTTGCCGATCGCCTTCACCACGACGTCGGGATCCTCGGGCATTTCCTGGCTGCGGAACAGGATTGGCAGCGAGAAGGCCCCGATGGCGACCAGGATCAGCACGGGCCCCAGGGTCCAGCCGATCTCCAGCGCGGTGTTGTGGGTGAACTTGGCCGGGACCGGGTTCGCACGCTGGTTGAAGCGGAAGATCACGATCAGCAGCAGCGCACAGACCAGGATGGTGACGACCGTGATGATGATCAACACGAAGTGGTCCAGCCACTGCTGGTCCCGCGCCAGTTCCGTCGCGGCCGGCTGAAAACCCGTTCCGGCCGGAACCGGCTTGCCGATTGTGGGCAGGTCGCCCAGTACGTCTTGTGCCATGGCAGTTCCGGCCAACATGCCCGCCAACGCGAACCCCGTAGCTGCCGCGACTCCACGGCGAATCATCGCTCTTGCCATCATTCCATCCCGTTGCGTTGGCCCGGCCCGAATGGCCGCAGGGGCCGCCGGGAGGCTGCCCCTTTTCCTTTCACAGTGACCGTTCTATGACCATATCTCGCCCTTACGGGCAAGTCATACCTACCGCATTTCCGGTCAAAGAAGGAACGCGACCCGCTGCCGCGCCCGGCGTGCCGGCCCTCGTCGCCGCCCAGACCCGTCAGGAGCCCTGCATGAGCCGCCAGCCCTTCGATCCCTTTGCCCAGCATCTGGACCGCGACCGCGCCCTGTCGATCCTGCGCGACGCGGTGCAGGGCGCCGATGACGGAGAACTGTTCCTGGAACGCAGCCAGTCCGAGTCGCTGGTCTTCGACGACGGCCGGCTGCGCAACTCCAGCTTCATGGCCAGCCAGGGCTTTGGCCTGCGCGCGGTGCGCGGCGAAGTGACCGGCTATGCCCATTCGACCGAAATGACCGAGGCTGCGCTGCGCCGCGCGGCCGAAACCGCCCGCCTGGCCGTGGGCCAGGGCGGGGCCGTCCTGGCGCAGCCCTCGGCCATGCAGCCGCTGAACCTCTACCCGGCGATCGATCCGGCCGAGGGCATTTCGATCGCGCGCCGCATCGCGCTGCTGCGCGAGATCGACGCCTATGCCCGCGCCCTGGACCCGCGGGTGGTTCAGGTCACCGTCTCCATGGGCAGCGGCCTGCAGGAGGTCGCGATCCTGCGCCCCGAAGGCGGCCTGGCCACCGATGTCCGGCCGATGACGCGGCTGAATGTCGCAGTCATCGTGGAAAACAACGACCGCCGCGAAAGCGGCAGCGCCGGCGGCGGCGGACGTCACGCGCTGGAACTGCTGCTGCAGCCCGGCCACTGGCAGGATTTGGTGCAGGAGGCGCTCCGCATCGCGCTGGTGAACCTGCGTTCCGTCCCCGCGCCGGCGGGGGTGATGGACGTGGTGCTGGGACCGGGCTGGCCCGGCATCCTGCTGCACGAGGCCGTGGGCCACGGGCTGGAGGGCGACTTCAACCGCAAGAAGGCCAGCGCCTTTGCCGGGCTGCTGGGCCAGCGCGTCGCCTCGCCCGGCGTCACCGTGGTCGATGACGGCACGATCCCCGACCGCCGCGGCAGCATCAACATCGACGACGAGGGCACCCCCCCTGCCCACAACGTGCTGATCGACGACGGCATCCTTGTCGGCTACATGCAGGACCGCCAGAACGCGCGCCTGATGGGCGTGGCGCCCACCGGGAACGGGCGGCGGGAAAGTTTTGCCCATGTTCCCATGCCCCGCATGACCAACACCTACATGCCCTCGGGCGATGCCGAGCCCTCGGCGATCCTGGCCGACCTGAAGGACGGGATCTATGCTGTGGGCTTCGGCGGCGGCCAGGTCGACATCACCAACGGCAAGTTCGTCTTCAGCTGCACCGAGGCCTATCGCGTCCGCAACGGCGTCGTCGGCGACCCGATTCGCGGCGCCACGCTGATCGGCGACGGCGCCACCGCCCTGCAGCAGGTCCGGGCGGTGGGCAGCGACATGTCGCTGGACCCCGGCATCGGCAATTGCGGCAAGCAGGGGCAATGGGTGCCCGTGGGCGTGGGCCAGCCCACGCTGCTGATCGGCGGGCTGACGGTGGGCGGCTCGGCCGCGTGACGCAGGGCGCCCGCCATCGGGGGTAACCAGTTGTTAACCCCTACCGGGTTATCCGTGGGATCGGATCACACGGAGGCACCATGGACAGCGCACCGGCCCGCCGCGACGCCCCCGTCCGCGACGCGGATGACGATCTCAGCGTTCTGCGGCTGATCCGGTCCCGCCGCGTGGGGCCCGCCACCTTCCACCGGCTGCTGGCGGAACACGGTTCGGCCCGCGCGGCGCTGGAGATGCTGCCCCGGATCGCGGGGGCGGCCGGCATCACCGACTATCAGCCCTGCCCCGAGGGCGTGGCCGCGGCCGAACTGGCGGCGGGCCGGCGCGCGGGGGCGCGGCTTTTGCGCATCGACGATCCCGCCTATCCCGACAGCCTGCGCCAGATCGACGGCGCGCCGCCAGTCCTGTGGGTGCGCGGCGATCCCGCCTGGCTGTCGCGCGACGTGATCGCCGTGATCGGCGCGCGCAATGCCTCGTCCCTGGGGCTGCGCATGGCGCGCGGCATGGCCGCGGGCCTGGGCGAAGCTGGCCTGACCGTGGTGGCGGGCCTGGCCCGCGGCGTCGACACCGCGGCCCATAACGCGGCGCTGCCGACAGGCACGATCGCCGTGATGGCGGGCGGCGTCGATGTCATCTACCCGGCCGAAAACGCCGTTCTGGCCGCACAGATCGCGGATGTGGGCGCCCTGGTTTCCGAGCAACCGCCCGGCACCGAGCCCGCCGCACGGCATTTTCCCACCCGCAACCGGATCGTGTCCGGCCTGTCGCGCGCCGTGGTGGTGATCGAGGCCGCGCATCGGTCGGGCACGCTGATCACGGCACGAAACGCACTGGACCAGGGCCGCGAGGTGATGGCGGTGCCGGGTCATCCGATGGACGCACGCGCCTCGGGCTGCAACGCCCTGATCCGGGACGGCGCCACGCTGGTCCGCAGCGCCGCGGATGTGGCGGATGCGCTGGATGCCGCAGGCACGGCCCCGCGCCTCCGGCAGGTTGCCCCGGCAGGCGAAATGCCCCGCCATCCCGCGATCACGGCCCGCCCTGCCGCCGCCATTCAACCTTCCGACACCAGCGCCCCGGTCCAGCTGGAGGGGCGCATCCTGTCGCGTCTTGGCCCCTCTCCGACCGAGGAGAACGACCTGATCCGCGACCTGGGCGTGCCCGCTTCGGTGGCCAGCACGGCCATCCTGTCGCTGGAGCTGCAGGGTCGTGTCACCCGCCTGGCCGGGGGGCGGCTGGCGCTGTCCTAATGCCGCGCCCCTGCCCCGGATGGACGGGCCGAGGCGGGTCGCGCCTGTCACCACCCGTTGACAGTGCGCCGCCCGGCACCCATGTTGCCGCCCCATTGCAGCTGTCCGAGGTCCCCATGCCCGTCGTCGTCGTCGAATCCCCGGCCAAGGCCAAGACCATCGAGAAATATCTCGGCGGCGACTACCGCGTTTTGGCCAGCTTCGGCCATGTGCGGGACCTGCCGCCCAAGGACGGCAGCGTCGATCCCGACCATGAATTCGACATGAAATGGGAGGTCGCGGCCGACAGCAGGAAGCATCTCAAGGCGATCAAGGACGCGCTGAAGGACGACCAGAACCTGATCCTGGCCACCGACCCCGACCGCGAGGGCGAGGCGATCAGCTGGCACCTGCTGGAGGCGCTGGCACCTGCGCTGAAGAAGGGCGCCGAGGTGAACCGCGTCACCTTCAACGCCATCACCAAGGCCGCCGTGACCGAGGCGATGGCCCGGCCCCGCCAGATCGACCAGCCGCTGGTCGATGCCTATCTGGCGCGCCGGGCACTGGATTACCTAGTCGGCTTCAAGCTGTCGCCGGTCCTGTGGCGCAAGCTGCCCGGCGCGAAATCGGCGGGCCGGGTGCAGTCGGTCTGCCTGCGCCTGATCGTCGACCGCGAGATGGAGATCGAGGCCTTCAAGGCCCGCGAATACTGGTCCGTGCATGCCCGCCTGGCCACGCCCGGTGGCGACGAATACGACGCGACCCTGGTGTCGCTGGCCGGCAAGCGGCTGGAGCGGTTCGACCTGGCGACGGCCGAACAGGCCGCCATGGCCGTAAGCGCCGTGGCCAGCCGCGAATTGAAGGTGGCCTCGGTCGCCGCGAAACCCGCCAGCCGCAATCCCTGGCCGCCCTTCATGACCTCGACCCTCCAGCAGGAGGCCAGCCGCAAGCTGGGCATGGGCGCCAAGGCCTGCATGTCGGCGGCGCAGCGCCTTTATGAGGCGGGGCTGATCACCTATATGCGGACCGACGGCATCGACATGGCGCCCGAGGCGGTGATGGCCGCCCGCGATGCGATCAAGGCCAAGTTCGGCGAGAACTATCTGCCCAAGTCGCCGCGCATGTACAAGAACAAGGCCAAGAACGCGCAAGAGGCGCATGAATGCATCCGGCCCACCGACATGATGATGTCGACCGACCGCCTGAAGCTGAATGCCGACGACCAGCGCAAGCTTTACGACCTGATCTGGAAGCGGACCATCGCCAGTCAGATGGAGGCCGCGCGGATGGAGCGCACCACGGTCGAGATCGCCAGCCCCGACAACCAAGTGGGCCTGCGCGCGACCGGCCAGGTGATGCTGTTCGACGGCTTCCTGCGCGTCTATGACCAGGGCCGCGACGACGACGAGGGCGAGGATAGTGCCCGCCTGCCGGTGATCGCCGAGGGCGAGGCCGCGCGGCTGGTCGCCAAGTCCTTCGAGGCCGAAATGGCAAAGGCCCGCGAAAAGGGCGGCGAGGCGATCAGCGCGCCTGCCGGACAGCGCGGCGCGCCCGGCATGCTGGCCGATGACGGAGCCCGGGTCGCCGCCCGCCAGCACTTCACCCAAGCCCCGCCCCGCTATACCGAGGCGACGCTGGTCAAGCGGATGGAAGAACTGGGCATCGGCCGCCCCTCGACCTATGCCAGCATCGTGACGACCATCCAGGACCGGGAATATGTCCTGAAGGACAAGAACCGGCTGATCCCCGAGGACAAGGGCCGGCTGGTCACGATCTTTCTGCTGAAATACTTCCCCCGCTATGTCAGCTATGACTTCACCGCCGACTTGGAGAACGAGCTGGACGAGATCAGCGCCGGCGACCGCCTGTGGCGCGAGGTTCTGGGTCGATTCTGGAAGGATTTCTCGAAGGCGCTGGAGGGCACGTCCGAACTGCGCATCACCGAGGTTCTGGACGCCATCGACGAGGCGCTGGCCCCGCATCTGTATCCGCCGCGCGCCGATGGCGGGGACCCGCGCGAATGCCCGCTGTGCGGACAGGGCCGGCTGAACCTGAAGACCGCGCGTTCGGGCGGGGCCTTCATCGGCTGCACCAACTATCCCAAATGCCGCTATACCCGCCCCCTGTCTGCCCCCGACGGCGAACAGCCACTGGGCGACCGGGTCCTTGGCGAGGATGCGGGCGATCCGATCAGCCTCAAGACCGGGCGCTTTGGCCCCTATGTGCAGCGCGGCGAGGCGACCGAGGAGAACCCCAAGCCGCCCCGCGCCTCGATCCCCAAGGGCTGGGATGCCGCTGCCTTGGAGCTTGAAAAGGCGGTGCAGCTTCTGGCCCTGCCCCGCCCAATCGGCCCCCACCCCGAGGATGGGGTGCTGGTCGAGGCCGGGATCGGGCGCTTTGGCCCCTATGTGAAGCACGGGTCGAAATACGCCAATATCGCGGATGTGGACGAGGTCTTCACCATCGGCATGAACCGCGCGGTCGAGGTGCTGGCCTCCAAGCAGACCCGCGGCCGGGCGGCGGCCGCCGCGCCGCTGCGCGAGATGGGCGATCATCCCGACGGCGGCGCGATCCAGGTGATGAGCGGGCGCTATGGCCCCTATGTCAAATGGGAAAAGGTGAACGCCACCCTGCCCCGCGACGTCACGCCCGAGGATCTGACGCTGGACCAGGCGCTGGAACTGATCACGGCCAAGGCGGCGAAATCGCCCAAGAAGGCCGCGAAAAAGCCCGCGGCCAAGAAGGCGGCCGCCAAGCCTGCAGCCGCGAAGACCGCCAAGGCCAAGGCCAAGGCCAAGGCAAAGCCTGCCGCGAAAGCCGCCAAACCCAAGGCCGCGCCCAAGGAATAGGGCGCCGCGGCAGAACATCGCCGGCGCCGATTGACAGGCGGCGCAGGCCCCCTACTGTGCAGGCGCAGAAACACGCAGAGGGGGAGGCCGATGAAAAAGGTCTATGGCAGCGCGGACGAGGCGCTGGAGGGATTGCTTCATGACGGGATGTTCATCGCGGCGGGCGGCTTTGGCCTTTGCGGGATCCCCGAGCTTCTGATCGACGCGCTGGTGGCGTCGAAGGTCAAGGACCTGACCATCGCCAGCAACAATTGCGGCGTGGACGGGTTCGGCCTGGGCAAGCTGCTGGACACGCGCCAGATCCGCAAGATGATCAGCAGCTATGTCGGCGAGAACGCCGAGTTCATGCGCCAGTACCTATCCGGAGAGCTGGAGCTGGAGTTCAACCCCCAAGGCACCTTGGCCGAGCGCATGCGCGCCGGCGGCAGCGGCATCCCCGGCTTCTACACCAAGACCGGCGTCGGCACCGTCATCGCCGAGGGCAAGGAGGTCAAGAACTTCGACGGCCAGGACTATGTCCTGGAGCGCGGGATTGTGGCCGACCTGTCCATCGTCAAGGCCTGGAAGGCGGATGACACCGGCAACCTGGTCTTCCGCAAGACGGCGCGGAACTTCAACCCGCCCGCCGCGATGTGCGGCCGCGTCTGCGTCGCCGAGGTCGAGGAGATCGTCCCGCGGGGCAGCCTGGACCCCGACCTGATCCACCTGCCGGGCATCTATGTCCACCGGATCATCCAAGGCACGCATGAAAAGCGCATCGAACAGCGCACCACCCGCAAGAAGGAGGCCGTCTGATGTCCGACGCACCGAAAGGCTGGGACCGCAACCAGATGGCCGCCCGCGCCGCGCAGGAACTGCAGGATGGCTGGTACGTGAACCTGGGGATCGGCATCCCGACGCTGGTCGCGAACTATGTGGGTGACAAGGACATCACCCTGCAGTCTGAAAACGGCATGCTGGGCATGGGCCCCTTCCCGTTCGAGGGTGAGGAGGATCCCGACCTGATCAACGCCGGCAAGCAGACCATCACCGAACTGCCGCGCACGTCCTATTTCGACAGTGCCACCAGCTTTGGCATGATCCGCGGCGGCAAGATCGCGGCGGCGATCCTGGGCGCGATGGAGGTCTCCGAGGAAGGCGACCTGGCAAACTGGATGATCCCGGGCAAGCTGGTCAAGGGCATGGGCGGCGCGATGGACCTGGTCGCGGGCGTGGGCCGCGTGATCGTGGTCATGGACCACACGAACAAGGCCGGCGAAAGCAAGGTGCTGAAATCCTGCACCCTGCCCCTGACCGGCAAGGGCGTCGTGGACCGGATCATCACCAATCTGGGCGTTCTGGACGTGGTGCCGGGCGGCCTGAAGGTCGTCGAGACCGCGGAGGGCGTCACCGAGGACGAGATCCGCGCCGCCACGCAGGCGACCCTGGTCTGACCGGAGTCGACACAAGACAACGGCGGCGGGGCGCGGGTCCCGCCGCCTTCCTATATCTCAAGGATATCCCGAACAAGATGACGGCAATGGAACAAGAGCCTCCCGACGGCGCATGGGACGCGTCGCAGATCCAGGAGCTGTTCACCGATGCGGGGGGCAGGTTCCTCTGCGCCCGATGGGGACGTCCGGTGGCGCCGGTGATCTTCGGGCTGGAAGATGCCAGCCTGGACATCTTTCGGGCCGCGATCCGGTCGGGTTTCGCCCATGCCGGCCATCCGATGGCGGACACCGACCCCGAGACGGGCGCGAACCTGATGCTGTTCTTCGTGCGCGACTGGACCGAGCTTTCGGCCCTGCCCGATCTGGACCGGCTGACGGGGCTGGACGATCTGCCGCGGCGGCTGTCGGGACAGGCGGCGGACCAGTACCGGCTGTTCCGCTTTGACGACCGCGGCGGCATCCGCGCCTGCCTGACCTTCCTGAACATGGGCGGCGCCTTGGGCAAGGCGCATCCCGGGCGGCTGGCCGAGAAGGTGATGATGCAGTCGGCGCTGACCTTTGCGCGCGAAATCGGCCCCTCGGCGTCCCTGGCGGCCCTGATCCGGGCGGCCTATGACCCGGTCCTGCCATTGGCCACGACCGAGCCCGCCCATGCCCTGCGGCTGGCCGCGCGGCTGATGCTTTAGGGGGTCAGGCCCTCGGGATCGGGCAATCCGTGGATCCGGGCCGTGGCGGTCAGCGTGTTGGCCAGCAGGCAGGCGATAGTCATCGGGCCGACGCCCCCCGGCACCGGGGTGAAGGCCCCGGCGACCTGGCTGGCGCCCGCGTGATCCACATCTCCGACCAGTCCGTCCTCGGTCCGGTTGATGCCGACGTCGATCACGGTCGCGCCGGGCTTGATCCAGTCCCCCTGCACGAAGGACGGACGCCCGACAGCCGCCACCAGGATATCGGCGCGCCGGCACAGCTCCGGCAGATCCTCGGTCCGCGAATGGGCGATCGTGACGGTGGCGCTGTCGCGCAGCAGCAGCTGTGCCATCGGCTTGCCGACGATGTTGCTGCGCCCGATCACCACCGCATTCCGGCCCGCCAGCGACCCCAGATGGTCGCGCAGCAGCATCAGGCACCCCAGAGGGGTGCAGGGCACCATCGCCCTCTGGCCGGTGGCCAGGCGCCCGACGTTCAGGATGTGAAAGCCGTCCACGTCCTTGTCCGGCGTGATGGCGTTGATGACGGCCGCCTCGTCCATATGCGCGGGCAGCGGCAGCTGCACCAGGATGCCGTGGACGGCGGGGTCCTCGTTCAGCTTCTGTATCAGCTCCAGCAGCTCCTGCTGGCTGACCTGCTGGGACAGGCGGTGCTCGAAGGAGGCCATGCCGACCTCGCGCGTCATGCGGCCCTTGGAGCGGACATAGACCTGACTGGCCGGATCCTCGCCTACCAGAACCACCGCCAGTCCCGGCGTGATCCCCTGCCCTGCCAGGGTCGCGACCTCGGCCGCGATGCGGCTGCGCAGGCGGGCGGCAAAGGCCTTGCCGTCGATGATCTGGGCGGTCATGGGCGATCCTTGTTCAGTTGGCGTTCTTCCTGGGCGATGGCGGCCTCGATCAATTGCCGCCAGAGGCGGTCATAGAGATCCGGGTCCAGACCGTGGGCCTGCGCATGGCGCCGGACATTCGCCACCACCTCCTCGACCCGGTCGTCGATGCGGGCGGGCATGCCGTTGCCCGCCTTGATCTGCGCCGCGCGGTCAATCAGGGCGTGCCGCTGTGCCAGCAGCGCCATCAGGCGGGCGTCCAGCGCGTCGATTTCCGCGCGCAGGGAGGGCATGTCGGGAATGTCTTCGATCTTGGTCATCGCCCTAGACCAATGCACCGCGCAGCGCAATTTCGCAAGGGGAGCAGGGCTATTCCGTCATCGACCCGGTCAGCGAGCAGCGCAACTGCGCCAGCATCTGTTGAAGCCGGATCGCGCCTTCCATGTCCAGACCGGTGGCGCGCATGATGCAGTCATGAAGGTGATCGGACCGCGCCTCGAGGTCACCGCCCTCTCGGGTCAGGGACACGATCACCCGTCGCTCATCCCGCGGGTCCCGGCGGCGCGTCACAAGCCCCGCAACCTCCAGACGCTTGATCAGCGGGGTCAGCGTGCTGCTGTCCAGCCCAAGGGCGGTGCCGATCTGTCCGATGCTTTGATTGTCGGAGGGCCAGAGGGTCATCAGCACCAGGTACTGCGGATAGGTGAGGCCCAAAGGGTCAAGAAGCGGCTTGTAGACCCGCCCGAACGCCAGGTTCGTCGCATAGACGTCGAAACAGAGCATGGCCCCCAAGGGCGAAGCGGTCTTCTTTTCCATAAGCCCATACATAAATTGAGCGCCTCAGGTGCACAAGCCGTTTGCCGAACCAAAGAGTTCATATTTGTTTTGTTTCAACGACAACCGGCAATATACCGGTCAAAATGGGCAACGATCTCCTGCATGTGCCAATTTCCTCCCTGATGCGGTAGAAAAAAGGGAGTTATTGAAACGTAACACAGCCGAACCGCTTTTGATGAAGGTCTTTTCAAAGTGACGTTCCGGCAAAGCCCCGAAACATGGAGCAGTCTGTCCGACATGAAAAAGCCCCGGTGACGAACCGGGGCTGTTTCATCATGCAGGGGCGGGGTCGCCCCCTGGTGCCGGCTTGCCGGCCTTGGGGATGGCGGTCACCGAGGGGATCAGGCTGCTCGGCGCATCATCATCGTTGCCACCCAGGGGTTCACCCCGGACGATGCGCCCGATCTCCTCGCCGGTCAGGGTCTCATATTCCAGAAGGCCCTTGGCCAGACGTTCGAATTCTTCCGATTTCTCGATCAGGATGCGGTACGCCTCCTGATAGCCCGCTTCGATCAGTTCGCGGACCTCCTGCTCTATCAGCTCCTTGGTCGCGGCCGAGACGGAAAATCCGCCGGTGCTGCCCGAGTAGCCCTCGTGGGCCTCGGCATAGTCGACCGCGCCGACCTTGTCCGACATGCCCCACCGCATGACCATCGCACGCGCCAGCTGGCTGGCCTGCATGATGTCCCCGGCCGGTCCGTTCGACACGCCTTCCTCACCGTACTTGATGATCTCGGCGGCCTTGCCGGCCATGGTCATGGTGATCTTCTGCTTGGCCTCGTCCTTGTGGAAGTTCAGCCGGTCCATCTCGGGCAGACTGACGACCATGCCCAGGGCGCCGCCGCGCGGAATGATCGTCGCCTTGTAGACCGGGTCGCATTTCGGCAGCGACAGGCCGACGATGGCGTGACCGGCCTCGTGATAGGCGGTCTTTTCCTTCTGTTCGGGCGTCAGGACCATGCTGCGACGTTCCACGCCCAGCATCACCTTGTCCTTGGCGCTCTCGAAATCGTCCATGCTGACAAAGCGGCGGCCGATCCGGGCCGCGGTCAGCGCGGCCTCGTTCACCAAGTTCATCAGGTCGGCACCGGAAAATCCGGGCGTGCCGCGGGCGATCAGGCGCAGGTCCACGTCGGGACCGACCGGCACCTTGCGGGCATGGACGGACAGGATCTTCTCGCGGCCCTTGATGTCGGGGTTCGGGACATGGATCTGGCGGTCGAAGCGGCCGGGGCGCAGCAGCGCCGGGTCCAGCACGTCCTTGCGGTTGGTCGCGGCGACGATGATGATGCCTTCGTTCGCCTCGAAACCGTCCATCTCGACCAGCAGCTGGTTCAGGGTCTGCTCTCGCTCGTCATTGCCGCCGCCGATGCCCACGCCGCGGGCACGACCGACCGCGTCGATCTCGTCGATGAACAGGATGCACGGGGCCGATTTCTTGGCCTGCTCGAACATGTCACGGACGCGGCTGGCGCCGACGCCCACGAACATCTCGACAAAATCGGAACCTGAGATGGTGAAGAACGGGACACCCGCCTCGCCCGCGATGGCCCGCGCCAGCAGCGTCTTGCCGGTGCCCGGAGGGCCGACCAGCAGCGCCCCTTTCGGGATCTTGCCGCCAAGGCGGCTGAACTTCTGCGGGTTGCGCAGGAATTCGACGATTTCCTCCAGCTCTTCCTTGGCCTCGTCGATGCCGGCGACATCGTCAAATGTCACCCGGCCGTGCTTTTCGGTCAGCAGCTTTGCGCGCGACTTGCCAAAGCCCATGGCGCCGCCCTTCCCGCCGCCCTGCATGCGGTTCATGAAGAAGATCCACACGCCGATCAGCAGGATGAAGGGCAGCCACACGCCCAGAAGCGACATGAAGCCCGAGCTTTGCTGCTTGACCACGCGGACATCGACACCGCTCTGGATCAGGCGGTCGGCAATGTCCTCGCCCATGGGGCGAACCGTGGCATATTGCTGTCCATCGCTGCCGGTGACCACCAGGTCTTCGCCGTCGATGGTGACGGAGGTGACCTGATCATCCTGCACGCGCTGCATGAATTCGGAATAGCTGATCTGGCGGCTGTTCATCGCCCCGGATCCGTCGCTGAACAGGTTGAACAGGGCCAGAACCATCAGGAACAGAACCACCCAGAAGGCGAAGTTGCGTGCGTTGCCCAAGACGGGTCCTCCGGCGGAATGCGTTGCATCGAAAATAGGGATTATCGGCGCAGGTTCAATGCGCCTTTACCAGCCTGCGGAAATCTGACGCGCCCCGCAGCGGATGAACGCCGAAATCGGCATGCGCACGCAGCAGCGGGGCGGCGATCAGGCGGTCCTCCTGCCAGACTGCGGGGCTTGCCGCGGCCTCGTCGCGCAGCAGGCCCGAATCCCGCCAGTTCACCTGCTGCAGGGCGTCAGCCCCCAGTGCCGCGACACGCTGGCCAACCCGCAGTCCGTGGATCCGCCACCGCCGGTCCCAGGGACCCTCCGTCGCGGCCGGGCTGCGCAAGGCGGCCGCAGCCTCGCGCGCGATCCTGAGCTGATCGCCCACGGCCGAGATCATCGCGCCGTCCAGCGTCACCCGCCCATGCACCATGACCGCCTCCAGCGCGTGCAGCAGGGTCGCGCGACGGGGCGGATAATCGGCCCCGGTCACCCACCGGCAGGCGGCGACCAGGAGGCGGCGGCGGATCTCGGGCGGGGCGTCGCGCAAAGTGGCGCGGGGCATGACCAGGCTGCCGCGATTCGCAACCGCATCGGCCGCCAGCAGCGCGGCATAGGCCGACAGCGCCTCGCGTGCCTCGGCGATGTGGCCCGCGGACCGCGCCAATGCCCCGACCTCCAGCCCAAGATCGCTGATGGCCTGGCGGGCGCGAACGCGTTCATAATCCGTGTTGTCATTGGACGGATCGTCGATCCAGTCGATCTTGCGCGCCCGCAGCCAGTCGCGCAGCTCTTCCCGCCCGGTTCCCAGCATCGGCCGCAGCCAGCGCATGTCAAAGGCATCGCGCCATTCGGCCATCGCGGCCAGCCCGTCGATCCCCGATCCGCGCGACAGGCGCATGACCAGCGTCTCGGCCAAGTCATCGGCGGTGTGACCCAGGGCCACCGCCGACAGATCGTTGCGCCGCGCCCACCCTGACAAGAGCCGCAGCCGGGCATCGCGCGCCTGCGCCATCAGGTTGCCGCTGTCAGTGTCGCGGCGCCACAGCAGCGTCGCGTGCGACAGGCCAAGGGCGCGGGCGGCACGGGCCACCGCGGTGGCCTCGGCGGCACTTTCCGGACGCAATCCATGATCCACGGTGGCGACCATCAGGCGGCGACCCCGCGCCCAGGCTGCCGCCATCTGCATCAACGCCACCGAATCGCCCCCGCCGGACACCGCCAGCCCAAGCGCGGGCAGGTCGCCGGCCAGCCGGTCCAGCGCGGCATGGACGCGGGCCGCAGGATCGGCGGCGCGCCCGGTCATCGCGGGGTCACTGGTGCTCGGCCAGGTCGGCCGCCGCCTCGAGGTCCAGGGAAGGATCCAGAAGCGGGTCCAGTGCGCCGAGATCGCTGACGCCGCAGCCAAGCCGTGTCACCCGCTGTTCCGCCTCGGCCGCCTGCGCGCTGCCGGGAAAGCGGGCCGGGATCTCGGTCAGATAGAGGCAGGCGGCCGTGGTGTCGCCCTGCCCCTCGATCACGCGGGCGATGCCCAGCAGGCTTTCGCCAGCATGGGTGCCATCCGGATCGGCGGCGAAACCTTCCAGCCAGGCGGCGGCGGCCTCGCGCGGATGGCCGGCCAGATCCAGCGCCTGGCCGCGCAGGAACAGCGCCTCGGCGGTCAGCGGGCCGCCGGCATGGGTTTCCGCGACGGCCGCGAACATCTGCGCGGCACGGTCATGGTCGCCGCTGTCCATCACGGCCCGGGCAGCGTCGAAATCCGCCTGCTCGGCGGCGGTCGAGGCGGGCGCCTCTTCTCCGGCCACTTCGGGCGCAGGGGCCGACGGCGCCAACTCGGGCGATACGCCCACTGGCGCCGACGGTACCGTCAGTGCGCTGAGATCGCAGGCCGGATCCATTTCGCAGATGCGGAACTCCAGGTCCGACAGCCGCCGGTCGCTGTCCCCGGTGATGCGGTTCACGCGGTTCTGCAACTGCTCAGCCTGGTTGGTCAGGCCCATCAACTGGGCCTCCATCGCGTTCATGCGGTCGATCGCGCTGGCCCCGCCCGCGGCCTGAAAGCCCGCCGCGCCCGAGGCCATCAGCTCTGCCCGCAGCTGTTGCAGCTGACCGCGCAGATCCGCCAGCTCCGTCCGCAGATCGGCCAGCGTCGCCGGGTCGGGCGCATCCTGCGCGATCCCTGCGGCCGGGACGGCCAGCATCAGGGCGGCGATGCCCGCGAAAGCCGCCTGCCGGATCATGCGCCCGGCCCGCTTTGGGTGACCACCGTCACGGCGCGGCGGTTCTTGGCATAGCAGGCCTCGTCCGAGCAGGTCTCGGCCGGGCGTTCCTTGCCAAAGGACAGGGTGCGGATGCGACCGGGTGCCACGCCCTGCGCCACCAGGTATTCCTGCACCGCGCTGGCCCGCCGTGCGCCGAGCGCCAGGTTGTATTCGCGGGTGCCGGTTTCCTCGGCATGGCCCTGGATCACGGCGGTGAAGCCGGCATGGCGACCCAGCCAGGTGGCCTGGTTGGTCAGCACCGCCCGCGCCTCGGGCGTCAGCGTGGTCTGGTTGGCCGGGAACAGGACGGTGTCGCCGATCGCGGTCTGGAAATACTGGGCGGTGGCTTCGGCGCCCAGGACGCCGCCGGCCAAGTCGCCCTGGAACACCGCGCCGCCCCCCACGCTGGCATAGGGATCGACCACCGGAGGCGCCGGTTGCGGCACCGGTCGGACGCAGGCGGCCATTACCAGAAGGCAGGCCAGAAGGGCAGGCTTTGTCGCGGCGTTCATCATCGATTCCTCATGGCAGCAATGGTCCCCAGGACGGGTCCGAGGCGGCAAAGTCCAGGTTCAGCGGCCGCATGTTGCGGCCCGTGATATCGACGGAATGCAGGCGCGGCTGTCCAGTTCCGCCGGGCGTGACGCGGGTGAACATGACGACCCGGCCATTCGGCGCCCAGGTCGGCCCTTCGTCAAGAAAGGATTCCGTCAGCATCTTTTCACCTGAACCGTCGGTCCGCATCACCCCGATGTGGAAGCGGTCGCCGATCTGCTTGGTAAAGGCGATCATGTCGCCCTTGGGCGACCAGACGGGCGTGCCGTAGCGGCCGTCGCCAAAGCTGATCCGGGTCGGCTCTCCGCCCTCCAGCCCCATGATATAGAGCTGTGGCGCGCCCGAGCGGTCGCTTTCGAACACGATGCGCTGGCCGTCCGGGCTGAAGCTGGGCGAAGTCTCGATCGAGGGTGCGCTGGTCAGCGCCCGCTGCGCACCGGTGGCCCCGTCCATCAGCCAGATGTCGCTGTTGCCGCCCTGCTCGCGCGAATAGGCGACCCACCGGCCGTCGGGACTGAAGGTCGGGGCAAAGGCCATGGCGCCATTGTCTTGGGTCAGCGGACGCGAACTGACGCTGGACACGTCCATGATCCGGATCTGCGGAAAGCCGCTGTCATAGCTGGTATAGAGCAGCCGGCGCCCGTCGGGCGAGAACTTGGGTGCCAGCACCAGCGACGAGCTGTCGGTCATCCACAGGATATTGGCGCCGTCGTAATCCATGACCCCGATCCGCTTGATGCGGGCGTTCTTGGGGCCGGTTTCCTGCACAAAGGCGACACGGCTGTCGAAATAGGGCTTTTCGCCCGTCAGCCGGGCATAGATCTGGTCGGCGATCTTGTGGGCGGCGCGGCGCCAGTCGCTGGCGCGGGCGTCGAACTGCATCCCGTCGCCCTGCGGCTGGCCCGAGACGACGTCGAACAGGCGAAACCGGACGCTGATGTTCTCGCCCGCCTGCGTGACCTCGGCCGCGACCAGGCCCTGGGCATTGACCGCGCGCCAGTCCTCATAACTGACGGCCTCGGAAAAGCTGGCGGGGCGCGCCAGATGCGCCTCGGCCGGGATTTCGCGGAAAAGGCCGGTGCCCGTCAGGTCGTCGGCCACCACCTGGCGAACGCGCGCGGCGATCTCGGCATCGCCGTGGAAGGCGGGGATGGCGATGGCCATCGGCTCGATCACGCCATCGGTGATCTCGATCCGCAAGGGTGCGTCCTGCGCCTGAACGGGGCCCGCAGGCAGCAGCACCGCCGAGGCGGCGATGAGGATGGCGGGGGCAAAGATCAGTCTGCGGAACATGGCGTCGTCATTACCTCGGGTCGGGGGAAAGCAAAAGGCGGGCTTCCCGGAAAGTCGTCATTGCAGTTGCAGCCCGTCGGGCCGGAAATCGACCACGACATCGCGCCAGCGCCCGTATTTGGACGCCGGCATGTCAAAGCCTGCGCGCCCGCACATCAGGATCGCGCGGCGGGCGACCTCGAAGGCCTGCTGAGCGCCGGCCTCGGACCCGCCCTGATAACCGGCGAGGCGCAGGCTGTTCTGATCGGGCACCCCGTCCGGCGACAGCGAAAAGCCGACCGAGACCGTCATCCGCGACGCCTCGACCGACAGCGCCCCCACGTTCCAGCAGTTCTGGATGGCAAAGCGCAGCCCCTCGCGTTCCGCCAGGGACAGCGGCTCGCCCATCGGCAGGTCGGCCGCGCCGCGCGGCACCTGCAGCGGATCGGTGCCCGGCGTCAGGCGCATCATGTCGGCGGGAGGTCCGGAAAAGTTGTTCTCGGCTTCGCCCGCTTCCGTGCCCGCCATGGCGCCGGCCAGTGCCGCCGCCAGCGGGTCCAGCCCCGCCGAGGCGCCACTTCCGCCCTCGATCATCTGGCGCTGCCCCCCCTCTGTATCGCCGGTCCAGGCGGTATCGGTGCCCTCGGCACCCGCCTGGCCCTGCTGAGCCTCGCGCAGCGCATCCTCCAGCGCCTGCCGGTCGGCGGCATCCCGTGCGGCCTGCTCGGCGGCGGCTCTCCGATCAGCCTCCTCGCGCGCTTCGGCGGCGCGACGCTCGTTCTCGGCCTGAGCTTCGGCGGCACGACGCTCCTCTTCGGCGCGCGCCTCCGCTGCGCGGCGTTCCTCAGCCTCACGCTCGGCCGCACGTGCTTCGGCCGCGCGACGCTCGTCCTCGGCCTGCGCCTCGGCGGCACGGCGTTCCTCTTCGGCGCGCGCCTCCGCCGCGCGGCGTTCCTCGGCCTCACGCTCGGCCGCACGTGCTTCGGCCGCGCGACGCTCTTCCTCGGCCTGCGCCGCGGCGGCCCGGCGTTCCTCTTCCGCGCGCGCCTCCGCCGCCCGGCGTTCCTCGGCCTCTTGCTCAGCCGCACGTGCTTCGGCGGCGCGGCGCTCGTCCTCGGCCTGCGCCTCGGCGGCGCGCTGTTCCTCTTCGGCGCGCGCCTCCGCCGCCTGGCGTTCTTCGGCCTCTCGCTCGGCCGCGCGCTCGGCGGCCTGCGCGGCTTCCGCGGCCGCAGCCTGTCGGGCCGCGTCCTCACGGGCCTGGGCATCGGCTGCAGCCTGACGGGCCGCCTGTTCGCGGGCGGCTTCCTCGGCCGCAAGCCGAGCCGCGTCCTCGGCCGCGGCCTGCTCCGCGGCGGCCTGCGCCGCGGCCGCGCGCGCGGCTTCGGCGGCGGCAGCTTCGGCCAACCTGCGGTTTCGGTTCTCGACCAATCCCGCCGGGCGGTCCTGCGGGCGCGGCGAGGCGTCCAAGGCCAGCGCCGATCGGGGCGCAACGGCCACGGCCGCGGCATCCGCGACGGGCGCCTGCGGCTGTGCGGGCTGCACCTCGGCCACGGGCGCATCGGGCTGCGCTGTGCGAGGGGGCGCGGCATCGGCGGCCTCGGTCTGGTTCCGGGGCACGTCGGGAAGGTCGGTCGCGACATCCACCGGCGCCACCGGGGCAAAGTCGCTGAGATCCGGCACTGCCTCGGCCGTGTCGGGCTGGGCCAGCTCGCCCGCATCGACCGTGGCCGGCGGCGCGGCATCGGCCGGGGGGGCGGCCGCATCGTCGGGCACGGGCGCCGGGTTGGGCAGGCTGGCCACGGCGGTGGCCTCGGCACCGACCGGCCCCGCCCCGCGCGCGGCCGCGGCCAGGGCTTCGAACTCGGCGCCGCTGATGGTCGAGACCTGCGTCGTCCGCACCGGCGGGCCGGGCTGCGGGCGGAACAGCGCCCCGCCCAGCACCGCCCAGAGGATCAGCGCCCCATGCGCGACCCCCGAGATCCAGTATCCGATGCGACCTTCGCGATCATCCATGGCCTAGCCGTCCATGCGGGGGCCGCCGGTTTCGGTGACCAGCACGATGTCGGTGATGCCGGCGGCGTTCAGCGCGCCCATGATCTGCACCACGCGGGAATAGGGAATGGCACCGTCCGCGCGCAGGAAGACGCGCGCCGACTGCCGTTCGGCCAGCACCGCGCGCAGCGTCGGGACAACCTGGCCGTCATCGACCGGCTGGTCCATGACCAGCATCGCGCCCTCGGCCGGGATCGAGATGACCAGCGGCTCCTCCTGCTCGGTCGGGACCGCGTTGGCGGCGGTCTGCGGCAGGTTCAGCGGCACGCCCGCCGTCATCAGCGGGGCCGCCACCATGAAGATGATCAGCAGCACCAGCATCACGTCCACGAAGGGCGTGACGTTGATCTCGGACATGGGCAGGTTGCGCCTGCGTCCCTTGGTCCTGACCCGCTTGACGACCGAGGATGCCATGGCTCAGGCCTCGTCCATCTGGCGCGAGAGCAGCGTCGAGAACTCGTCCGAGAACGCCTCCCACCCGTTGACCACGCGCTCTGCATCGCCCGACAGCTTGTTGTAGAAGACGACGGCCGGAATGGCGGCGACCAGGCCCAGGGCCGTGGCCAGCAGCGCCTCGGCAATGCCGGGGGCCACGACGGCCAGGCTGGTGTCCTGGCTCAGCGCGATCCCCTCGAAGGCGGTCTTGATGCCCCAGACCGTGCCGAAGAGGCCGATGAAGGGTGCGGTGGAGCCCACGGTCGCCAGGAAGGACAGGCCCCGGAACAGGCGCCCCTCCTCGCGCTGGATCGCGACATTCATGGCGCGGTCGATGCGGCTGATGCCGCCGGGGATCAGCCGCCCGTCGTCGCGATGGCTGCGGCGCCATTCGGTCATGCCGGCGGCAAAGATCCGTTCGGAGGCGCCCTTGGGACGGTCGCCAAGCCGGTCATAAAGGTCGTCCAGCGGCTCTCCGGACCAGAAGGACCGGTCGAAACGCGCGGCCTCCTTGCGGGCCTGCGCAAAGACCATGAACTTCTGCACGATGATCGCCCAAGCCCAGAACGAGGCCGCGATCAGCATGACCATCACCACCTGAACCGTCAGGGACGAGCGCAAGAACAGCGCAACGGCCGAAAAATCGATGGCCTGGCCGGCCTGCATGGGTTCCATCTTCACTGCCTCATCATCATGGCCATTGGCTGTCCGGGACAGCCGGCGTTGCGCGCCTTTTATCGCGTTCAGGTCAAGGGTTTCATCCCCCCGCGCAACACAATGGCGTCACTTTTACGGAAAGCGCAGCCGATATGCCGCAATCGCCTCGTACGAGGGGCGCAGGGCCGCCGCAAGGGCGCTCAGCGGCGCCTCCAGTTGCGGCAGCGGCCCCTCGGGTTCGCTAAAGCCGGTCGAGCGGTTCACGGCATCGTACCACACCGCCCCCCAGACCCCGTCATGTTCGTGCGGACCAGGGTTCCACGCCAGCATCGCGGGCGTCCAGGGGATGTCGATGGCGGCGCACAGCGCCTGCAGCGCACGGGCCGGTTCGCGGCGGATGTCGGCGCTGTCGATCACCACGGGCCTGTCGCCGCGGGCCGACATCTGCTGGAACATCTGCCACTGGCGATCAAAGCCCAGTTCGGCCGGATCGGGCAGGCCCCGTTTGATGGCAAAGGACGCCGCCACCCGCTCGGGTTCGCGAATCAGGAAGACATTGGTCAGGGCCCCGGTCCAGTCCAGATCCATGCCCGGCAGCATGTGCTGGACCATGTGCTTCTGGTACTGCAGCGGGCGCCCCACCGGACGGGTGGTCAGGTCGGGCAGGACATCGCTCCAGTCGCCGGGCTGGCTGGCGATCACCTCGTCGCGCATCGGATGCGGCAGGCCGGTCTGCAGCAGGTAATGGGCGTAAAAGGGCTCGTCCACGCAGGCGCAATCCCCCCGCGCGCCAAAGCTGCGCATCATGGCGGTGGACAGGTTGCGCGGCCCGGACCACATGGCGATGCGCCGCTCAGCCATGCAGGGCCTCCTTCAGCGCAGCGGGCAGCCGGGCCGGGCGGCCCCGGCCGTCCAGACAGGCGATGGTGACGCGGGCGGCGAACAGCAGCTGCTCCCCCCGCCGCACCTGCTGGTCCACCCCGATGCGCGCCGGGCTGGCCTGCGCCAGGTCGGTCGTCACTGTCAGCAGATCGTCAAAACGCGCGGGCCGCAGGTAATCGGCCTCGATGCGGCGGACGGCAAAGACATGGCCTGTCGCCTGCTGCATCGCCAGTTGGTCGATGCCAAGCGCGCGCAGCCATTCCGACCGCCCGCGTTCGATGAATTTCAGGTAGTTGGCGTAATAGACGATCCCGGCAAGATCGGTGTCCTCATAGTAAACGCGCAGGGTCAGGTCATGGCTCATGCGCGCCACGCTAGGGCCAGTCGGCGCCGGAGGCAATCAGACGCAATCAGACGTCGAACAGCGTCGCCTGCCCCGGCTGCACCGGCGCGTCCAGCCCCAGGTGGCGCCAGGCGCGTGCGGCAAGCATCCGCCCGCGCGGCGTCCGTGCGATCAGGCCCTGCTGCAGCAGATAGGGCTCGATCACCTCCTCGATGGCGTCCCGGCTTTCCGACAGGGCGGCCGACAGCGTCTCGACCCCCACCGGGCCGCCGCCGTAATGTTCGGCCATCAGCATCAGATAGCGGCGGTCGGCCCCGTCCAGCCCCAGATCGTCAACGCCAAGCCGCGTCAGCGCAATGTCCGCGATCTCTCGGGTCAGGCGACCGTTGCCCTCGACCAGCGCGAAATCGACCACGCGGCGCAGCAGGCGACCGGCGATGCGGGGCGTGCCGCGGGCGCGGCGGGCGATCTCCATCGTGCCTTCGGGGTCGGCGCTGATCCCCATCAGGCGCGCCCCGCGCTGCACGATCAGGTCCAGTTCGGCGATCTCATAGAACTGCAGGCGCGTGGGGATGCCGAAGCGGTCGCGCAGCGGCGTGGTCAGCAGACCAAGGCGGGTCGTCGCCCCGACCAGGGTAAAGGGCTGCAGCTCGATCCGGACGGTCCGGGCCGCAGGGCCTTCGCCAATCACCAGGTCCAGTTCGAAGTCCTCCATCGCCGGGTACAGGACCTCCTCCACCGCCGGGTTCATGCGGTGGATCTCGTCGATGAAGAGGACGTCGCGGGCCTCGAGGTTGGTCAGGATCGCCGCCAGGTCCCCTGCCCGCGCGATGACCGGCCCCGAGGTCATGCGGAAATTGACGCCCAACTCGCGCGCCATGATCTGCGCCAGGGTGGTCTTGCCCAGGCCCGGCGGGCCGAAGAACAGCGTGTGGTCCATCGCCTTGCCGCGCATCTTGGCGCTTTCGATGAAGACCTTCAGGTTGGCGCGCGCCTCGGCCTGGCCCACGAATTCCGACAGGTTCTGCGGGCGCAGCGCGCGGTCCTCGCTGTCGCTGTCCATCTTTTCGGGGCGCAGGACGGGATCCGACTGGCTCATCCGCGGCCCCAGGGAGTACGCGGCCCGCCGCTGCGGGGAATGCGCGAGGGTGCAGTGGCCGCGGGGGCCGCAGCGCGTCCGTCCAGCGCCATCAGCCGGGCGATGCGCTCCTCGGTGGGGGGATGGGTGGAAAACAGCTTGTCCGCCCGCAGCGCGTGCAGCGGATTGATGATGAACATCGAGGCGGCGGCCGGGTTCTTCTCGGCCGGCAGGTTGACGGTCCGCCCCGCCGCCGCGGCGATCCGCTGCAGGGCCGATGCCAGCGCGCGCGGCTGACCGCAGATCGCGGCGCCGGTGGCGTCGGCCTCGTATTCCCGCGCGCGGGAGATTGCCATCTGCACCATCATGGCCGCCATGGGGGCCAGGATCATCGCCAGGATGCTGCCAAGGGCGCCGCCCCGCCCCTCGCGGCCACCGGTGAACAGCATCATGTTGCCCATCATGGCAATGGCCCCTGCCATCGTGGCGGTGACGGTCATGATCAGGGTGTCGCGATGCTTGATATGGGCCAGTTCATGGGCGATGACGCCGGCCAGTTCGTCGCGGCTCAGCGCGCGCATCAGGCCCTGGGTGACCGCGACGGCCGCGTTTTCCGGGTTGCGGCCCGTGGCAAAGGCATTGGGCTGCTCAGTCGGCAGAAGGTAAAGCTTGGGCATCGGCAACTCGGCCCGCCGCGCCAGATCGGCGGTCAACGCATAAAGATCACCGCCCTGTGCCGGCGACAGTTCGACCGCACCCTGCTGGCGCAAGACCATCTTGTCGCTGTTCCAGTAGCTGAAGAAGTTCATGCCCCCCGCGATCAGGAGCGCGATCACTGCGCCACCCGATCCGCCCAGCATCCACCCCAAGGCCATGACCAGCGCGATCAGCGCGGCCATCAGCATGAAGACCTTGATGTTCCCCTGCATGGTGAACTCCCCGCTCAATCCTTGGGCGCCAGCAAGCGCAGCGCCGCGCGGATCAACGCCGGCATGGCGGCGCCCGGTTCCCGCGCCTGCGCCTCGGCCACGGCACCCGCCGCCTCGGATGGACCATAGCCCAGATTGGTCAGCGCCGACAGCGCATCGGCCATCGCCTGCCCTGCGCGCGCCCCCTCCGAGGCCGGGCGCGCCTCTGCGGGGGGCATCGAGCCTCCCGCAGAGGCGGCGGACGGGCCGGGCTCGATGCCCGGCGCATCCGCATCCCCGCCCGCGGCCACGTCCCCCGCGTCGACCGTCAGCGCGCCGCCAAGTGCCATGACCGAGGGCGCCTTGTCCTTCAACTCCAGCACCACGCGCTGCGCCAGCTTGGGTCCCACCCCGTTCGCCTTGCGCACCGACGACCAGTCGCCAAGCGCGATGGCCCGCCCCAGACCCTCGGGGCCGAGCGTGCTCAGGATCGCCAGCGACACCTTGGCCCCCACGCCCTGCACCGACGTCAGCAGGCGGTGCCATTCCTTTTCCAGCATGGTGGGAAAGCCGAAGAGCTGCAGCAGATCCTCGCGGACCAGCAGTTCGGTATAAAGCGCCGCTGCCTGACCCACCGGCGGCAGCCCCGCCGCCGTCCGTTCACTGACGTGGATGATGTAGCCCACGCCCCGCACGTCGATCAGCACCTGGTCGCGGGCCCGGTGCAGGATCACACCCGCAATACGGCCAATCATGCCACGCCCCGCTTGGGCTGGGCCACGCGCAGGGTCCGCGACTGCAGGTGGCGGGCATGGCAGATCGCGATCGCCAGGGCATCCGCGGCATCGGCGCTTTCAAAACGCACCCCCGGCAGCTGCACGCGGACCATGTGCTGCACCTGTTCCTTGCCCGCATGGCCGACGCCGACCACGGTCTTCTTGACCGCGTTGGGCGCATATTCCCCCACCGCGATCCCCGCCTCGGCCGGCGCCAGCAGGGCCACACCCCGCGCCTGCCCCAGCTTCAACGTGCCGGTTGCGTCCTTGTTGACAAAAGTCTGCTCGACCGCCGCCTCGTCGGGTGAATGGGTGATGATGACGGCGCAGAGGCCGCGGAACAGGACCGAGAGGCGCGCGCCCAAGTCCTGCGCCCCGTCCGAATGGATCACGCCGTTGGCCACGTGACGGATGCGGGGGCCGTCGACCTCGATCACGCCCCATCCCATGTTCCGCAAGCCGGGGTCGATGCCCAAGACCTTCATGCTGCCCTCTTTTTTCCAAGTGTTAGCACGAAGCGCGAACATCTGACTAGGGGCATGCCGGGACCGGGCAGGGGTATTTGGGCAACGAAGAAGCCGGGATCATTCCTCGATGACGTCAAGAACGCCCGGAACCGCGCGCAGGGCCTGGCGGGCGGGGGTGGTCAGGGGCGCGTCATTCGCCACCTCGATCTCGATCAGCTCGTCGCCCTCGCGCAGACGCAGGCGGATCGGGCCGCGGGACCGGGGCGGGACGACGATCTGCGTGCGGATGCGGGACAGCACCTCGGCCAGGCGGGGGATCGTGTCGGCGCCCTGCATCTCGACCGCCAGGCAGCCCGCGCCCGCGTCGGCCACGGCATCCTCCAGCGCCGCGACCGAATTGGCGAGCATCTTCACCTGGTCGCCCGATGGCTCGACCTTGACCTGCAGGACCACGTTCTGGCCGGGCTCCAGCTTGTCGCGCGAAGCGTTGAGCAGGTCCGAAAAGACCGTGACCTCGTAGAGGCCGGTCGGGTCGGACAGGCTGACAAAGGCATATTGCGTGCCCTTGGCGGACTTGCGTTCCATTCTGGCGGCGACCGTCCCGGCGATCTGCGCGACCAGGGGGCCGCGCAGGGCCTCCTGGCTGATCTCGGCCAGGGTCTGGACCTTCTTGCGGCGAAGGGCCGGGATGTAATCGTCCAGCGGATGGCCCGACAGGTAAAAGCCCACGGCCTTGTGCTCCTCGCCCAGCTTTTCGGCGGGCAGCCAGATCCCGGTCAGGGGCGGACGGGGCGGCGGCAGGTCCTCTCCGCCGCCGAACAGCGAGGTCTGGCTGGAGGCTGCCTGTTCCTGCACCGCCGCCGACCAGGCGCAGAGCGCGTCCAGCGACTTCATCACCCGCGCGCGATTGTCATCCAGCACGTCAAAGGCACCGGCCCGGGCCAGCATCTCCAGCGGGCGCTTGCCCACGCGCTTCATGTCGACGCGGCGGGCCAGGTCGTGGATGTCGCGGAAGGGCGTGTCGCCCCGCGCCTCGTGGATCAGCCGCATCGCGTCCAGGCCCACGCCCTTCAGCGCGCCCAGCGCATAGTGGATGCGCCCCTGCTGCACGGTAAAGGTGGGCGCCGAACGGTTGACGCAGGGAGGCACGATCTCGATCCCCATGCGGTCGCATTCGCGTTTGTAGATAGCCAGCTTGTCGGTGAGGTGGATGTCGCAGTTCATCACCGCGGCCATGAACTCGACCGGGTGGTTCGCCTTGAGCCAGGCGGTCTGATAGCTGACGACGGCATAGGCCGCCGCATGGGACTTGTTGAAGCCATAATTGGCGAATTTTTCCAGCAGGTCAAAGACCTCGCCGGCCTTCTTCTCGGGCACCCCGTTGGCGACCGAGCCCTTGACGAATTTGGGGCGTTCCTTGGCCATCTCGGCCGCGATCTTCTTGCCCATGGCGCGGCGCAAGAGGTCGGCGCCGCCCAGCGAATAGCCCGCCATGACTTGGGCGATCTGCATCACCTGTTCCTGGTAGACGATGATTCCCTGCGTCTCGGCCAGGATGTGGTCGATGGTCGGATGGATCGATTCCAGCGCGCGGACGCCGTTCTTCACGTCGCAATAGACCGGGATGTTCTCCATCGGGCCGGGACGATAGAGCGCGACCAGCGCCACGATATCCTCGATGCAGGTGGGCTTCATGCGGCGCAGCGCGTCCATCATCCCCGAGGATTCCACCTGGAACACCGCGACCGTGCGCGCGCTGGCGAACAGGTCATAGCTGACCGTGTCGTCCAGCGGGATCAGGTTGATCTGGTTCTCCGTCCCCGGCGCGGGGTCATAAAGCTGCCGCCCGTCGGCCGCGACATGCAGCGGGCGCCCGCCCCCGTTGATCAGGTCCACCGCGTTCTGGATGACGGTCAGCGTCTTCAGGCCCAGGAAGTCGAACTTGACCAGCCCCGCCTGCTCCACCCATTTCATGTTGAACTGCGTCGCCGGCATGTCGGAGGCCGGATCGCGATAAAGCGGTACCAGCCGGTCCAGCGGCCGGTCCCCGATCACCACCCCCGCCGCATGGGTCGAGGCGTTGCGGTACAGCCCCTCCAGCTGTTCGGCATAGTCCAGCAGGCGCTTGACCACCTCCTCGCGCGCGGCCTCGCGCAGGCGGGGTTCCTCGGCGCGGGCCTTGGTGATGCTGACGGGTTTCACGCCCTCGACCGGGATCATCTTGGACAGGCGGTCCACCTGGCCGAAGGGCAGCTGCAGCACCCGGCCGACGTCGCGCACCGCGGCCTTGGACAGCAGCGCACCGAATGTGATGATCTGGCCCACCTTGTCGGCGCCGTATCGGCCCTGCACATAGCGGATCACCTCTTCCCGGCGGTCCATGCAGAAGTCGATGTCGAAATCCGGCATGCTGACCCGCTCCGGGTTCAGGAAGCGTTCAAACAGCAGCGAATAGCGCAGCGGATCAAGGTCGGTGATGGTCAGCGCATAGGCGACCAGCGACCCTGCCCCCGACCCGCGCCCGGGTCCCACGGGGATGTGATGGTCCTTGGCCCAGCGGATGAAGTCGGCGACGATCAGGAAATAGCCCGGAAAGCCCATCTGCTCGATGATGCCCAGCTCGAAATCCAGGCGGGCGTGATATTCCTCGACGCTGACCGCATGGGGAATGACCTTTAGCCGGTCCTCCAGCCCCGCGCGGGCCTGGCGGCGCAGTTCGGCCACCTCGTCATCGGCGAATTTGGGCAGGATCGGCGCATGCTTGGCCACGGCAAAGGCGCAGCGGCGGGCGATTTCCACAGTGTTCTCGATCGCCTCGGGCAGGTCCGCGAACAGGACGGCCATCTCCTCGGGCGACTTGAAGTAATGCTGCGGCGTCAGGCGGCGGCGGGGCTGGGACTGGTCGACATAGGCCTTCTCTGCGATGCAGATCAGCGCGTCATGCGCCTCGTACATGGTGGTCTTGGGGAAATAGACGTCGTTGGTGGCGACCAGCGGCAGGTCCATCCCATAGGCTAGGTCGATCAGCCCGGATTCCGATGCGGCCTCGGCCGCCATCAGCTGGCCGTTCTCGCCGGGATGGCGCTGCAATTCGACGTAAAGGCGCGTCGGAAAGGCCTGGGCCAGCCGGGCGGCGAGCGCCCCCGCCTTGTCCGGCTGCCCCTGCGCGATCAGAAGGCCCAGGGGCCCGGTCGCGCCGCCGGTCAGGCAGATCAGCCCTTCGGACCGCTCGCACAGTTCATCGACGGTCACATGCGGCAGGGCGCCCCCCTCGCGGAGATAGAGGCAGGTCGACAGCGACATCAGGTTCAGCCAGCCCGCCTGGTTCTGCGCCAGCAGGACGACCGGCCCGGTCGCATCCGCCGCCAACGTCATCTGGCAGCCGACGATCGGCTGGACGCCCTTGTCGCGCGCCTTCACGCTGAACTCCAGCGCGGCGAACATCGCGTTCGTGTCGGTCAGCGCGACCGCCGGCATGTCCGCCTCGGCGGCAAGCGCGGGCAGTTTGCCTACGGGAATGGCGCCCTCCAGCAGCGAATGCTCGGAATGCGTGCGGAGGTGGATGAATCGGGGGGATCTGGGGGCCATGGCACTGTCAGTATCGCAGCATGACTGAACAGCGCAATTGCCCCCGAGGGGGAAAGGACGGTAAGGCTTGTTTTGACCGGCCGGACAAAAACAAGGGGACCGAGTTGACGGCAGCTGTGTTCCGGGCCGAGGGCCTTGGGAAAACCTATCCCGGCGTGCGCGCCAATGACGACGTGTCCTTTGCAGTCCAACCGGGCGAGATCCACGCCCTGCTGGGCGAAAACGGCGCGGGCAAATCGACGCTGGTCAAGATGATCTATGGCCTGGTGCGGCCCGACGACGGCCGGATGTTCCTGGGGGACGCGCCCCATGCGCCCCACGACCCCCGCGCCGCGCGCGCTGCCGGCGTGGCCATGGTGTTTCAGCATTTCAGCCTGTTCGACGCGCTGACCGTGGCCGAAAACATCGCCCTGGGGATGGAGAACCCGCCGCCGCGGCGCGAACTGTCGGCGCGCATCACCAAGGTCAGCCAAGATTTTGGCCTGCCGCTGAACCCCGCCCGCCGCATCGTCACCCTGTCGGCCGGCGAGCGCCAGCGGGTCGAGATCATCCGCTGCCTGCTGCAGGACCCGCGCCTGTTGATCATGGACGAACCCACCAGCGTCCTGACCCCGCAGGAGGCCGAGCTGTTGTTCGCGACCCTGCGCAAGCTGGCGGCCCAGGGCACCGCGATCCTCTATATCAGCCACAAGCTGGACGAGATCCGCGCCCATTGCGACCGCGCGACGATCCTGCGCCACGGTCGCGTGGTCGACAGCTGCGATCCGCGCGCCCATTCCGCGCGCGAACTGGCCGCGATGATGGTCGGCGGCGAGATGCGCATGGTCGACCGCAGCGGACGCGACGCGGGCGCTGTGCTGCTGGAGGTGCGCGACCTGGCCCTGCCGGCGCCGACGGCCGAGGGCATGTCGCTGAAATCCGTGAACCTGACCCTGCGCGCCGGAGAGATCCTGGGCATCGGCGGCGTCGCCGGCAACGGCCAGGACGAGCTGCTGGCCGCCCTGTCTGGCGAACTGCGCAGCGCCAGGGGCAGCATCACGCTGGAGGGGCGCGACCTGTCAGCCGAGCCGCCCGAACCGCGCCGCGCCGCGGGCCTTCTGTCCGCACCCGAAGATCGTCTGGGCCATGCTGCGGTGCCCGATTTCAGCCTGACCGAAAACACCCTGCTGACCGCCGGCGCCCGCAAGGGGCTGGTGCGCGGCGGCCTGATCGACCACGCCGCCGCGCGCCGCTATGCCGAGGACGTGATCGCAGGCTTTGACGTCCGCACCCCCGGCCCCGGTACGCCCGCCCGGGCCCTGTCGGGGGGCAACCTGCAGAAATTCGTGATCGGGCGTGAGGTCATGCAATCGCCCCGGGTGCTGGTCGTGAACCAGCCCACCTGGGGGGTGGACGCGGGCGCCGCGGCCGCCGTGCGCCAGTCGCTGCTGGACCTGGCCCGGCAGGGCGCCGGCGTCATCGTCATCTCTCAGGATCTGGATGAGCTTTTGGAACTGTCCGACCGCTTCTGCGCGCTGAACGAGGGCCGCCTGTCCGAACCCGTCCCGACCGAGGGACTGACGCTGGACCGGATCGGCCTGATGCTGGGCGGCGCCCACGGGATGGAGGAGGCCCGGATATGATCCAGTTCGTTCCCCGCCAGGCGGCCTCCGGCTTCTGGCAGATCGCGACGCCGGTAATGGCGGTCCTGGCCACAATGGTGGCGGGCGGCCTGCTGTTCGCGGCCTTGGGCCATGATCCGCTGGCGGCGATCCGCACCATCTTCTGGGACCCGCTTTTCGGTCCCGCCGCCTCCTATTCCCGACCGCAGCTTCTGGTGAAGGCCGCGCCGCTGATCCTGATCGCCAGCGGCTTGGCGATCGGGTTCCGCGCCGGCATCTGGAACATCGGGGCCGAGGGGCAATACATCATCGGCGGCATCACCGGCGCCGCCGTGGCGCTGGCCGCCTATCCGGCTGAAGGGATGTGGATCTTTCCCGCGATGGTCGTGGCGGGTGCGGCCGGTGGCTGGGTCTGGGGCATGATCCCCGCGCTGCTCAGGAACTGGTTCGGCGCCTCCGAGATCCTGGTCTCGCTGATGCTGGTCTATGTCGCACAGCGTGTGGCGGCCTGGATGGCCTTCGGGCCGATGAAGAACCCCGAAGGCTTCGGCTTTCCGGGCTCGCGCAACCTTCAGCAATACCCCGCCGCAGCCAACCCCGAGCTGATCGCTGGGACCGGCGCGCATTGGGGCGTGGTCGCGGCCGCCATGGCCGTGCTGGCCACCTGGTTCCTGATGAGCCGCCACATCCGCGGCTTTCACATCCGCGCGGCCGGCATCGCGCCCCGTGCGGCGCGCTTCGCCGGGGTCCGTCCGCAGGCGCTGGTGGCCTTCTGCCTGGGGCTGTCGGGGGCCCTGGCCGGCATGGCGGGATTGTTCGAGGTCGCGGGTCCCGCGGGCCAGATCACCGACAAACTGGGCGTGGGCTATGGCTTCACCGCCATCATCGTGGCCTTTTTGGGACGGCTGCACCCGGTGGGCATCCTGCTGGCGGGCCTGTTGCTGGCCCTGACCTATATCGGCGGAGAGCTGGCGCAGCTGACTATGCAGCTGCCCGCAGCCAGCGTGCAGGTGTTCCAGGGGATGCTGCTGTTCTTCCTTTTGGGCTTCGACCTGCTGACCCGCTTCCAGATCCGCCGGAGGGTGAGCGCATGATGATCGATCCGCTTTCGGTGTTTCTGCTGCTGGTGGCAGCGGCGACGCCGATCCTGTTCGCGGCCCTGGGCGAGCTGGTCGTAGAACGCGCCGGCGTCCTGAACCTGGGCGTCGAGGGAATGATGATCACCGGCGCGCTGGCGGGCTTTGCCGCCGCCTATGCCAGCGGCAACCCCTTCCTTGGCTTTCTGGTCGCGGCGCTGGCGGGGGCTGCCATCTCGTTGCTGTTCGCCTGCCTGACCCAGGTCTTCCTTGCCAACCAGGTCGCCTCGGGCCTGGCGCTGACGCTGTTCGGGCTGGGCCTGGCCGCGATGTTCGGCAAGCCCTTCGAAGGGGTCAAGGCGCCGCCGATGCCCGCGGGGCCCCTGCGGATCAACTGGATCGTCTGGCTGGGCCTGGTGATAGTGCCGCTGGTCTGGTGGTTCCTGAACCGCTCGCGCGCAGGGCTGATCCTGCGCGGCGTGGGCGAGAATCACGAGGCCGCCCATGCCCTTGGCTATGATGTCCGGCTGACCCGCCTGGCCGCCATCGCCTTCGGCGGTGCCATGGCGGGCGTGGGTGGCGCCTTCATCTCGATCGCGACCGTCCTGCAATGGACCGAGGGCATGACCGCGGGCGCGGGCTGGATCGCACTGGCGATCGTCGTCTTTTCCAACTGGACGGCGGCGGGCGTTCTGGCCGGGGCCTGGCTGTTCGGCGGGGTGACCGTGCTGCAGCTGCGTCTTCAGGCGGCGGGGGTCGCGGTGCCGGTGCAGCTTTTGTCAATGGCCCCCTATCTTGCCACGATCATCGTGCTGGTGCTGATATCGGCCCGGCAGAAGTTCAGCCGCCGCGCGGGGGGCGCGGCGCCCGGATCGCTCGGCACGAATTTCCACGCGCTGCGATGAAACGCAGCCACTCCCCAACTCCAACAGAGGAATGACACATATGCATCGCAGAACCCTTCTGGCCTCGGCCTCGGCCCTTGTCATGGCGCTTGCCGCGCCTGCATTCGCGCAGGACGAGCCGCTGAAGGTCGGCTTCATCTATGTCGGTCCCGTGGGTGACGGCGGCTGGACCTATCAGCACGACCTGGCCCGCCAGGCAATCGAGGCCGAATACGGCGACCGCGTCGAGACCACCTTCATCGAAAGCGTCCCCGAAGGTGCCGATGCCGAGCGCGCGCTGACCCAGCTGGCACTGGCCGGCAACAAGCTGATCTTCGCGACCAGCTTCGGTTTCATGGATCCGGTGATGAACGTCGCCGCCAAGTTCCCCGACGTGAAGTTCGAACATGCCACGGGCTACAAGACGGCCGAGAACGTCGCCACCTACGACGCCCGCTTCTACGAGGGGCGCGCGGTCATCGGCACCATCGCGGGCCATATGACGGAATCGAACAAGATCGGCTATATCGGGTCCTTCCCGATCCCCGAGGTGATCCAGGGCATCAACTCCAGCTTCATTCATGCCCGCAAGGTCAACCCCGAGGTCGAGATGAAGGTGGTCTGGGCCTATAGCTGGTTCGACCCCGCCAAGGAGGCCGAGGCCGCATCCGCCTTGCTGGCCGAAGGCGTGGACGTGATCCTGCAGCACACCGATTCGACTGCGCCGCTGGCCAAGGCGCAGGAGGCCGGCGCCATCGGCTTTGGCCAGGCCAGCGACATGGCCGCGTTCAAGCCTTCGCCCCGCGTGGCGTCGATCATCGACGAATGGTCGCCCTATTACCTCAAGCGCGTGGGCCAGGTCCTGGACGGCACCTGGGAGAGCGGCTCCAGCTGGGCCGGCATCGGCGAGGGCGAGGTCGTCATCGGCGAGATCACCGAGGCCGTGCCCGCCGAGGTCAAGGCCGAGGCCGAGGCGCTGCGCGACGCCATCGGCGCAGGCGAGTATCACCCCTTCACCGGCCCGCTGAACAAGGCGGACGGCACGCCCTGGCTGGCCGAGGGCGAGACCGCCTCGGACGCCGATCTGCAGAGCATGGACTTCTTCGTCGAAGGCATCACCGCCCAGATCCCGCAGTAAGATCACTGGCGATCATGCATCCGGCGGCCAGACCGCCGGGTGCATGTGCAAGGCCTAAGCCCGGTGTGGCCGGGCTTGCAGCTTGCCGCCCGAACGAGGGCGTGACAGGGTGCCGGAGAGCTTCTGTTTGCCGTGGTCATGCATGCCGGTTTCACCTTTTCCCGAGCTTTTGAAGGGCGTTTACGGTCGCCTTCCCGGTCCCTGGACGGCGGGAGTGGATCTCTATCTCGGGCGCAGGCATGGCGGCAGGCGGCAGCCAGCGCGCCTGGACGTGATGACCGCCCTCGGCGGTGCGGAGGTGGATGTCCTCCAGGTGATGCTGCTCTCGCTGTCGGAAACTCATCCCCGGGACCGGGTCGAGTTCTGGCTGCTGCATCTGGGCCTTGCGGCGGAAAAGCTGGCTGAGCTTACCGCGTTCTGCGACGGGCTGCCCAACCTTCGCCTGCATCTCGTCCGGGTCCCCGACCGTGACCAATTCGTTCTTCTCAGCAAGCTGGGCGGGCGGCCTTTCGGGGCGAGGTTCCTGTGGTTCGTCGCCCATCTTCACCTTCCGGCCGATCTGCAGCGGGTCATCTTCCTTGACCCGCTGGACACGCTTGTGACAGACGACCTGGTTCCCTTTCTCCACCACCCCTTCGCGGGACGTTATGTCGTTGCCTGCCGTGAGGTTCCGTCGCTGCCCCCGCTCATCATCAAGCCGGGTCGTGCGGCACATGCGGATGGCGCCCCCGCGGCCAGGATCCTGCGTGCGTCGAAAGGAGTGATGAACAGCGGTGTGATGGTGATCAATCTGGCCAAGATGCGCCGCGACCAACTCGGGGTCGATCACTACATCGAGGTCGCCCGGTGGGCGCGGGACGAGATGGGATTGACCTTCGGCGACCAGGGACTGTTCTCATTGACCCATGGCAGCCATTACCTGCAAGCGCATGACCGGAACAACTTCCGCTTTTTCAGCTCTCCCGGGAGAGTCCCGAAGATGCGGCCGTCGGTCCTGCATTTTGCCGGAAACATCCCGAAGCCGTTCAACCTGCGCCTGTCACTGCAACAGGAACAGCAGATAGCCAGGCTCAGCCAGACGGCCAGCCGGGGGATCGTTCACCTGACACCCCGCCAGATCATCAGCCCGGCCTTCTTTCGCCATTACAGGTCCTGGTGGGAGACCTGTGCTCGGACGCCCTGCTTTGCGCGCCTCGCGCCCTTGGCGGATGCCAGGACGGCCCTGACGCTGGCCAATATCCACGCCGATCCCACGGCGAACCGCGCGGCGCCTGCCCGTGCGGCCGGCTGACAGCCGGCCGCAAAGGTGATGCCTCAGCCCATCCGCTCGCTGACATAGCTGCCCGGCGAGGGCGGGAAGACGACGGTCTTGGACGCGTTCAGGAACACGCGGCCGTGGATATGGGCATGGACCGCGCGGGCCAGGACCTGCGCCTCCACGTCGCGACCCAGGGAGACATAGTCGCCGGGCGACTGCGCATGGGTCACGCGGACGGTGTCCTGCTCGATGATCGGGCCCTCGTCCAGGTCGGCGGTGACATAATGGCTGGTGGCGCCGATCAGCTTCACGCCGCGCTCATAGGCCTGCTTGTAGGGGTTGGCACCCTTGAAGCTGGGCAGGAACGAATGGTGGATGTTGATGATCCGCCCCGACATCTGCTGGCACATCCGGTCGGACAGCACCTGCATGTAGCGCGCCAGCACGACCAGTTCGGCGCCGGTCTGGTCGATGATCTCCATCTGCTGCGCCTCGGCCTGGGCCTTGTTCTCGGGCGTGACGCGGATCATGTGGAACGGGATGTCGTGGTTGACGACGACCTTCTGGTATTCATGGTGGTTCGAGATGACGCCCACGATGTCGATGGGCAGCGCGCCGATCCGCCAGCGGTACAGCAGGTCGTTCAGGCAGTGCCCGAAGCGGCTGACCATGATCAGCACCTTCTTCTTCACCGCGTCGTCGTTGATCTCGACTTCCATGTCGAAGCGCTTGGCGATGGGTGCAAAGCCGGCCCGCAGGCTTTCCAGCGTGGCGGCGCCTTCCGACTGGAAGCTGACGCGCATGAAGAAGCGGCCCGTCTCGACATCATCGAACTGGGCGCTGTCGGTGATGTTGCACTCGGCCTCGGCCAAGAACCCCGAAATGGCCGCGACGATGCCGCGGGTCGAGGCGCAGGTCACGCGGAGCGTATAGGTTTTCATGCGTCAGTCGTCCCCTTGTTGTCGGTGCGCGGCATCCGTGATCCGCGCAGCCGACATTTCAACCGATTGTCCATGATTGACAATCGCGTTTGCGACCGCACAGGGGCGTCGCGCGACATCCGCCTCAGGCGGCCGGCATCCGCGCCTCGATCATTCCGGCATACCAGCTGGAGCCGGCCGGGATCGCGTCGTCGTTGAAGTTGTAGGCGGGGTGGTGGACCATCGCCGTGTCGCCGTTGCCGACCCAGATATAGGCGCCGGGTCGTTCGTTCAGCATATAGCTGAAATCCTCGCCGCCCATCATCGGCTGCATGTCCATGTCGACATCGCCCGAGATCTGGCGCGCGACGTCGGCGGCCCAGTCCGTGGCCTGCGCGTCGTTCATCGTGACCGGATAGCCACGCTGGTAATCCACCTGCGCGGTGGCGCCCATCGCCGCGGCGATATTGGTGGCCACGCGGGTGATCCCCTCCTCCAGCTGGTCGCGGACCTCGGGGGCGAGACTGCGGGCGGTGCCCTTCAGCTTGACCACCTGCGGGATCACGTTATGCGCCGTCGAATCCGTGCTGACCACGCAGACGGAAATCACCGCGTTCTTCAGCGGGTCGATGTTGCGCGCCACGACCGATTGCAGGGCCACAATGATCTGCGCGGCGGTCAGGGTCGTGTCGATGCATTCGTGCGGCTTGGCGGCATGGCCGCCCTTGCCGGTCACGGTGATGTCGAACTGGTCGGCCGCCGCCATCATCGCGCCCGGGCGGATCGAAAAGCTGCCCACGGGCATTCCGGGCATGTTGTGCATGCCGTAGAACTCGTCGATCTTCCAGCGGTCGACCAGGCCGTCCTTGACCATGGCCTCGCCCCCGGCCCCGCCCTCCTCGGCGGGCTGGAAGATCACGATCGCGGTGCCGTCGAAATTGCGGGTCTCGGCCAGGTATTTCGCCGCGCCCAGCAGCATGGCGGTGTGGCCGTCATGGCCGCAGGCATGCATCTTGCCCGGCGTCTTGGAGGCATATTCGACGCCCGTCTGCTCGATGATGGGCAGGGCGTCCATGTCCGCGCGCAGGCCCACGACACGGCCGCGGCTGTCGCTCTTTCCCTTGATCACGCCCACCACGCCGGTCCGGCCGACGCCTTCAACGACCTCGTCGCAGCCAAAGTCGCGCAGCAGCTGGGCCACCCGCCCCGCCGTCCGGTGAACATCATAGAGCAGCTCGGGATGTTCGTGGAAGTCGCGGCGCCAGGCGGTGATTTCGGGCAGAAGTTCGGCAAAGCGGTTCTTGACGGGCATGACAGTCTCCTTCGGGCGCAGGTTGGCGATTTCCTGCACGTTCTGCAAGAGGTCCGAACCTGCCTTTACAGGTCCGGGCCCAACCGGACGGGCGATCCGTCGGAAAAGCGGGCAAAGCGGAAGCGGCGCAGGTCATGCGCGGGCGACCGGCCCTGCATCATGTCGGCCATCACCCGGCCGATGCCGGGCCCGATGCCGAAGCCGTGGCCCGAGAGACCCGTGGCGACGAAGAAGCCCCTGACCGGGCTCTCGTCCAGCACCGGCACCTGGTCGGGCATGGTGTCGATCATCCCCGCCCAGGCCGCGCGCAGCCGGGGGCGGCCGATCTGGGGAAAGGCGGCGGCGAAATCCGACTGCAGCCGCGCCAGCCGGGCCGGGTTCGGATCGGGGGACAGGACACGCATCGCCTCGAACGGCGATGCCGCGTCGGGCTTCCAGCGGCGCGGCGTGGTCCAGGCATCGGGATAGCCGCGGGGGGCGGACGCCTGCAGCCGGGTCAGCCGCAGGTCGCGGCGGATCATCGGCAGATAGGTCCGCAGATGCCGCGCTGCCGCGGGTCCCACCCAGAAATCATGTGCCATGCCCGGCGCCAGCGTATAGCCCCCATCGACGCGCCGCCGGAAGGCAAAGTTTGCATCCGTCGCGGCACCCGACCAGAAATCTGGCATCGGCTCGGTCGCGGCGACGGTGGCGCGCACCGACAGCTGCGGCAGCGACAGGCCGGCATTGGCAGCGAAGAGCCCCGACCAGGCGCCCCCCGCCAGCAGGACGCGATCGGCGCGGATCGGCCCCTCCTCGGTCACGACGCCGGTGACGCGCCCATCCTGCACGTCCAGCGCCCGGATCGCGCAATGTTCGCGGATCGCCACGCCTTCGGCCCGCGCCAAGCCGGCGATGGCGGGAACCGCCTGCCCCGGTTCGGCCCGCATGTCGGAGGGCGTCATCAGCGCCCCCGCCCAGTCCGCCTGATGCGGCAGCAGGCGCGCCAGCGCGTCGCGCCCGATCACATGGCTGTCCAGGCCATGCGCGCGCGCCACCTCCAGCCATCCTTCATAACGTGCCAGGGCGGCATCGTCGCGCGCCAGGAAGCTGACGCCGCAGGTGGCCAGCCCCAGCACCTCGCCCAGCTTCTGCGCCAGCGAGGTCCAGAGCCGCCGCGCCTCCAGCATGATCGGGATCTCGGCCTCGTCACGGCCCTGCGCCCGCACCCAGCCCCAGTTGCGGCTGGACTGTTCGCCCGCGATCACGCCCTTTTCGCACAGCACCACCCGCTGCCCCTCGCGGGCCAGGTAGAGCGCCGTGGTCACCCCGCGATGCCGCCGCCGATGATGATGACGTCGGCGGCCTTGGGCAGCGGGTCGCGGTATCGCGCGGCGGCGTCAGGGCCGATCGGCGGCGCGGCTTTCACGAATGGGTCACCGGATCGACCAGCACCCGGTGCCCCGGCGCGACCTCGCGATAGACCGAAGGGGCGGCCTGGTAATCGACGGGATGGATCGGTGACGGGATCGGGCGAAAGTTCAGATCCTCGCTGATCTTCTTCTGGCGCGGATCGGCCACCGGCACGGCCGACATCAGCTGGCGGGTATAGCTGTGCTGCGGGTTCTCGAAGACCTGCTGACGGGTGCCCAGCTCCACGATGCGGCCCAGATACATGACGCCCACATGGTGGCTGACGCGTTCGACCACCGCCATGTCGTGGCTGATGAACAGCATGGAAATGCCCAGGTCCTGCTGCAGCTCCATCAGCAGGTTCAGGACCTGTGCCTGCACCGACACGTCCAGCGCGGACACCGCCTCGTCGGCGATGATCAGCTTGGGGTTCAGGGCCAGGGCGCGGGCGATGGCGATGCGCTGGCGCTGCCCGCCCGACATCTCGTGCGGATAGCGGCGCATGTAGCTGCGCGGCAGCTCGACCCTGTCGAACAGCGCCGCGATCCGGTCCTGGCGTTCGCTGCGGCTGCCGATGCCGTAGTTCTGCATCGGCTCGGCCACCTGGTCATAGAGCTTCATGTGCGGGTCCAGGCTGGCGAACGGGTCCTGAAAGATCATCTGCATGTCGCGGCGCGCGCGGCGCAGCGCGCGCTGCGACAGGGCCAGGATATCGGTGCCGCCCAGGTCAACCTCGCCCGACTCCGGCTCCACCAGGCGCAGGATCGACCGCCCGCAGGTGGATTTTCCGCAGCCCGATTCGCCCACCAGCGACAGCGTCTCTCCGGAATTGATGGTAAAGCTGACATCCTCGACCGCGTGGACATGCGCGACGGTGCGGCGCAGGACGCCGCCCTTGACGGAAAACCGCGTGGTCAGGTTCCGGACCGTCAGCAGCGGCTTGGGATCGGCCACGATGATCGGCTCGGGGGCGCCCTGCGTGCCGTCGCCCATCAGGCGCAGGCGTTCGGGCGCGGGCTTGCCGGTCATCTCGCCCAGGCGCGGGACGGCGGCCAGCAGCATCTTGGTGTAATCCTCGCGCGGGGTCTCGAAGATCTGCTCGACCGGTCCCTCCTCGACCTTGGCGCCGCGATACATGACCACGACCCGGTCTGCCATCTGCGCGACCACGGCCATGTCATGGGTGATGAAAAGAACGGCAATCTGCTTTTCACGCTTCAGCCGGTCGATCAGGGCCAGGATCTCGGCCTGGATGGTCACGTCCAGCGCGGTCGTCGGCTCGTCGCAGATCAGCAGGCGCGGCTCGCAGGCCATGGCGATGGCGATGACGACGCGCTGGCGCATGCCCCCCGACAGTTCGTGTGGATACTGGTCCAGGCGCCGTTCGGGTTCGGGGATGCGGACCTGGCGCAGGATCTCCAGCGCGCGGGCGCGGGCCTCGGCCTTTTTCAGGCCCCGATGGGCGATCAGCCCCTCGACCAGCTGGTCGCCGACGGTGAAGACCGGGTTCAGCGCAGTCATCGGCTCTTGGAAGATCATGCCGATCTGGTTGCCGCGGATGTCGCGCATCGCGGTGCCGGACTGCGCGGCCAGATCGACCACCTGCCCGTCATCCTTCTCGAACATCAGCCGGCCTCCGGCGATGGTGCCGCCGCCGAATTCCACCAGCCGCATCAGCGACAGCGAACTGACCGACTTGCCGGACCCGGATTCGCCCACCACGCAGACGCATTCCCCCGGCTTGATGTTGAAGCTGACATCCTTGACCCCCACCACGACCCCGTCGCCGGTCTGGAACTCGACGCGCAGTTGTTCAATTGAAACAAGAGGTTCTTGGTCAAGCATCTGGGGCCCCGCACGCGTTGAAGCGATCAGGCTAGCCAAAGCCCCCGGAAAGTCAAAGCCGAAAGCCGCGGAATGGTCTGCGCGAATGATCTTGCTTTCGGCTTCGGCTTCGTTCGATGATGCGCGTATTCCGCAGGGACGATGACAACACGAACAAGCATCCGGAGAACCGGGGAAAGATCAAGAACAACAGCCCCCGAATGGCTGGATCCGGCGTGTGGGACCCTGCGGGTCGCAACACCCAACAGGAGAGCGTGATGAAATTGAGAACCGTTCTGATGGGCGCCGCCGCGATGATGGCGATGGCCCCTGCCGCCCATGCCGAGCGCGGCAGCGACGGTCAGCTGAACCTGATCCTCTGGCAGGCCCCCTCGACGATGAACCCCTATCTTTCGGGCGGCACCAAGGAGGTCATCGCCGGCAGCCTGGCGCTGGAACCGCTGGCGGGCTATGACGCCGAGGGCAACATCTATCCCCGCCTGGTCACCGAGATCCCCACGCTGGAGAACGGCGGCATCGCCGAGGACATGACCTCGGTCACCTGGACGCTGCGCGACGACATCACCTGGTCCGACGGCAGCGACGTGACGGCCGAGGACGTCGTCTTCACCGGCGAATACTGCATGCATCCCGAAGGCGGCTGTTCGCAGCTGGCCAAGTTCGAGGGCATCACCTCGATCGAGGCGGTCGATCCCAAGACCGTGCGCGTCACCTTCGACGCGCCGCGCCCGGACCCCTTCTCGGCCTTTGTGGGCGCGCAGTCGCCGATCCTGCAAAAGGCGCAGTTCGAAAGCTGCCTTGGCGCGAACGCCCCCACCTGCACGGACCAGAATTTCAGCCCGATCGGCACCGGCCCCTTCCGCGTCACGCAGTTCCTGACCAACGACACGATCTCACTGGAAGCCAATCCCGAATATCGCGACCCTGAAAAGCCGGCCTTCGCGACCGTGCTGGTCAAGGGCGGCGGCGACGCGGCGGGCGCGGCGCGGTCGGTGCTGGAAACCGGCGAGTTCGACTATGCCTGGAACACCCAGCTGGCCCCCGATGTCATCGCCGGCATGGAGGCTGCCGGCCGGGGCAAGGTCACGGCGGCCTTCGGCAGCCTGGTCGAGCGCATCCACGTCAACCTGACGGACCCGTCCTCCAGCCTGCCGGAGGGCGAGCGTTCGACGATGGAGCATCCGCATCCATTCCTGTCCGATCCGGCGGTGCGCAAGGCACTGTCGATGGCCATCGACCGCGAGTTGCTGGTCGAGATCGGCTATGGCCCGGCCGGCCAGCCGACCTGCAACTACGTGCCCGCCCCCGAGGCCTGGGCCTCCGACAACACCGAATGCCTGACGCAGGACATCGAGGGCGCCAACGCGCTGCTGGAAGAGGCCGGCTGGGTCAAGAACGGCAGCGGCATCCGTGAAAAGGACGGCGTCCCGCTGCGCATGACGTTCCAGACCTCGGTCAACGCGGTGCGCCAGGACTTCCAGGCGCTGATCAAGCAGTGGTGGTCCGAGATCGGCGTCGAGACCGAGCTGAAGACCGTCGATGCCTCGGTCTTCTTCGGGTCGGATGCGGGTTCGCCCGACACGCTGCAGAAGTTCTATGCCGACGTCCAGATGTATGCCGACAACTTCGACGGCACCAACCCGACGCCCTATCTGGCGAAATGGACCTGCAACAAGGCGCCCTCGCCCGCCAACCAGTGGCAGGGCGAGAATATCAGCCGCTTCTGCGACGAGGAATACGACCGCCTCGTCAACGAGGTCGATGGCGTCATGGACGCCGACGAGCGCGCCCAGATGGGCCGCAAGATGAACGACATGCTGACCAAGGACAGCAACGCGATCATCCCGCTGGTCTATCGCGGCACCGCCTCGGCCCATGCCAACTCGCTTGGCGGCGTCGAGCTGAATGCCTGGGACAGCGAGATCTGGAACATCGCCGACTGGACCCGCGTCGAGCAGTGACATCCCGGCCGCCCCGGTTTCGCGACCGGGGCGGCGCCCCTCTTTCACGGCCCCGGACACCCGCGGGTCCGTGACGGAGGGACGGACATGACCGCAATTCCATCGACCGAGGCGCCATGCTGAGTTTCACCATCCGCCGGCTGCTGCTGGCGATCCCGACCCTGCTGTTCATCTCGCTGGTGATCTTCCTGCTGCTGGAGGCCTCGCCCGGCGACCCGTTGGGCGACGTTCCCCTGACCGTCCCGCCCGAGGTTCGCGAGCGGATGCGCGCCGCCCTGGGCCTGGGCGAACCCTGGCCCGTGCGCTACCTGCTGTGGCTCAAGCAGTTCTTCTGGGTTGAGCCGCTCTATTGGCTGGACCACGCCTTCGGCACCGACTTCAGCCAGGGAATGCAGCGCATCATCAGCTTCCAGTCGCGCAGCCCGGTCTTTGACGTGATCGCGCAGCGCCTGCCGCAGACGCTGATCGTCGTCGGCATGTCCTATTTGGTGGGCATCCTGATCGCGATCCCCATCGGCATCATCTCGGCCTACCGGCAGTACAGCTGGTTCGACCAGATCGGCACCTTCGTGTCGATGATCGGCTTCTCGATGCCGACCTTCTTTACCGGGGTCGTGCTGATCATCATCTTCGCAGTAAACCTGCAGTGGTTCCCCTCGGTCTATGACACCACGCTGAAGGTGACGGACTGGGACAGCTTCTGGCAGCAGGCGCGGCAGATGGTCATGCCGGTGACGGTGCTGGCGCTGTACAACGCGGCGCAGATCAGCCGCTTCATGCGGTCATCCATGCTGGACAACCTGGGCCAGGACTATGTCCGCACCGCCCGCGCCAAGGGCCTGTCCGAACGCGTGGTGGTGCTGAAACACGTCCTGCGCAACAGCCTGATCCCGGTCATCACCGTCATCGCCCTGGGCCTGCCCGCGGTCTTCGGCGGCGCCATCATCACCGAGCAGGTCTTCAAGGTGAACGGGCTGGGGCAGCTGCTGATCTCTTCCATCCATGCCAACGACATTCCCATGGTGCTGACGCTGACCTTCATCTTCGCCATCCTGATCGTCACCTTCACCCTGATCGCAGACATCCTCTACGGGGTGCTGGACCCGAGGATCCGCTATGATTGACACGACCCGCTCGAAGGACGCCCAGGCCCTGCAGGCGGCCGCCGGAAACGCCGCCACCCCCGAGGCCGCCAGCCCCCCTGTCGTCCCGCCCGCGGGCGCGGTCGAGACGCGCAGCCAGTGGTCCGACGTCTGGCGCCAGTTCCGCAGCCACAAGGGCGCGATGGTGGCGCTGGTCATCTTTCTGTCGATCATCCTCTTCGTGTCGGTCGGGCCGCTGATCTGGACCGTGGATCCGACCTATGTCGACATCCGCGCCCGCAATTCGGGCTTTTCCCTGGCCCATCCGCTTGGCACCGACCAGCTGGGCCGGGACCTGCTGGCGCGGCTGATGGCGGGGGGACAGGTGTCGATCGCCGTGGGCCTGACGGCCATGCTGATCGCGATCTTCCTGGGCAGCCTGATCGGCGTGACCTCGGGCTATTTCCGCCGGCTGGACGCACCGCTGATGCGCTTGACCGAACTGTTCCTGGCGCTGCCGCTGCTGCCCCTGCTGCTGCTGATGGTGACGCTCTTCCGCGAACCGCTGTCGCAGAACTTCGGCACCGCCTTCGGGATCTTCCTGCTGATCGTGTCGGCCATCGGCGCGACCAGCTGGATGCAGGCCGCGCGCATCGTCCGCGGCGAGGTGTTGGGCCTGAAGGAGCGGGAATTCATCCTCGCCGCCCGGTCCATCGGCACGCCCGCCCACCGGATGATCCTGCGGCACATCCTGCCCAACGTGCTGTCGCCGATCATGGTCGCGGCGACCCTGGGCATCGCCACCGCGATCATCACGGAATCCGCTCTGTCCTTCCTGGGCCTCGGCTTTCCGCCCGACTTTCCGACCTGGGGACGTCTGCTCTATGACGCGGTGGACCAGATGGTGCTCTATCCGTGGCGCGTGATCTTTCCGGGCGTCCTGATCTCGCTGACGGTGCTTTGCGTGAACTATATCGGCGACGGGCTGCGCGACGCGATGGATCCCCGCATCCGCGGCCGGTGAAGGGAGCCGCAGGAAGTCCCTGTTCGTTGGAAAATCGCTGGGGGTCGACTGACTTTAGGGGCGCAAGCGCCCCCTTTTTCGTTCAATAGGCCGCGCTGCCGCTGCCCGCAGGCAGGGCGCCATAGGGCAGCCAAATGGTCTTCTGCCGGGTTGCATGGCGCAGAAAGGTTTCGCCCTGTGCATCCGGCCCCGTCCAGTCCCGGGCGGCGGGCGCCCAGACCGGCTTGAGGTTGCCCGCAGCGGCGCGATCGACGGCCGCCAAGCCGTCGGACGTGCCGCAATACCACATGGCCGCCACCTCCTCATGGGCGGCCAGCGGAACCGCCAGTTCGTCGCGCGCGCCGGTCACGATGTTCACCACCCCCGCCGGAAGGTCCGACGTGTCAAAGACCTGGTACAGGTCGGTCACCGCCAGCGGATCGTTCTGCGCAGGAATGGCCACGACCGCGTTGCCCATCGCGATGGCGGGCAGGACCAGCGACAGGAATCCGGCCAAGGGTTGCGCATTCGGGCAGGCGATGCCGATCACGCCTAAGGGTTCGGGGATGACGTTCACCAGGTGGCCCGGCTTGGCCTGGACATTGGCCCCGTCGAACTTGTCCGCCCAGGCCGCATAGTGGAAGCAGCGGCCGATCGCGGCCTCCACTTCGGCCCGGCTGGTGCGGGCGGCGAATTCCGCGGCGCGCGCCGACAGGTTCTCGGCGATGTAGAACAGGACCTGTGCGCGGGCATGGCCGCCCATCGCCGCCCATTTCCCGGCCTTGGCCGCCGCCTCGACCGCGTTCCGGATGTCCTTGCGATTGCCCAAGGGGGCCACGCCTCCCGGCACCGCATAATTGCCGCCCCCATCGGGGCGCTTCTGCGCGCCCCCGATATAGAGCTTTGCCGTCCGGTCGATACCCTGCGGGGCCGGCGCGTCGCCCGACGGGGTGGCCGAGACGCGCTGCAGGGCTTCCTCGGGGCGCGCGGATATCAGCGCTTCGGCCAGGTAATCCAGCATGCCGCTGCGCCCGCCCTCGCGGCCATAGCCGCTTTCGCGATAGCCGCCAAAGGGTGCTGCAGCATCGAACAGGTTGGCGCTGTTGATCCAGACCACGCCCGCCTTGATCCGCGCGGCCAAATCGGTCGCGACGGTCGCGCTTTCCGACCAGACCGAGGCCGCCAGACCATATCGGGTGTTGTTCGCCAGCTCGACCGCCTCGTCCGCGGTGCGGAAGGTGGACAGCGTCGCGATGGGGCCAAAAATCTCCTGCTCCATCCCGGGATTGGCTGGGGCGATGTTCTTCAGATAGCCGGGCGCGATGAAGCAGCCCTCCTGCGCCTGCCCGCCGACCAGTTCGGCCCCCGCCTCGGTCGCGGCGCGGCAGATCGACAGGATGCGGTCCTTCTGGACCGGATCGACGATGGCGCCGACATCGGTCGACTTGTCCAGGGGCGGTCCGACGCGCATCCGCGACATGCGGAACGACAGCAGCGCCTCGAAACGGTCGGCAACGGCCTCGGCCACCAGGATGCGCGACCCCGCGCAGCAGACCTGGCCCTGGTTGAACCAGATGCTGTCGACGACGCCCTCGACGGCCGCGTCGAGGTCCGCATCCTCCATCACGACGAAAGGCGACTTGCCGCCCAGCTCCAGCGTCAGCCGCCGGCCCGTCCCGGCCAGCGCCTGCGCGATGCCGCGCCCGACCTCGGTCGAGCCGGTGAAGGCGATCTTGTCCACCGGCGCCTGGACCAGCGCGGCGCCGGTTGCGCCGTCACCGGTCACGATGTTGACGACCCCTGCGGGCAAACCGACCTCCTGGCAGATCTGGGCAAAGGCCAAAGCCGTCAGGGGCGTGTATTCGGCGGGCTTCAGGACCACGGTGTTGCCGGCCGCCAGCGCAGGCGCCACCTTCCAGGCCAGCATCAGCAGTGGGAAGTTCCAAGGGATGATCTGGCCGCAGACGCCCAGGGGGGTCAGGCCCGGAAACTGGCTGTCGCGCAGTTCGGCCCAGCCGGCATGGTGATAAAAATGCCGCGCGACCAGCGGCACGTCGATGTCGCGCGCCTCGCGGATCGGCTTGCCGTTGTCCAGGCTTTCCAGGACCGACAGAAAGCGTTCCCGCTTTTGCACATGCCGCGCCAGCGCATAAAGGTACCGCGCCCGCTCTGATCCCGACAGCGCCGCCCAAGGCCCCTGCGCCTGCCGCGCAGCCGCGACCGCGGCCTCAATGTCGGCTTGGGTCCCCTGGCTGACGCGTGCCAGAACCTCGCCGGTCGCGGGATCGCGTGTCTCAAAGGTGGTGTCTGGCTCGGTGAAGGTCCCGCCGATGAAATGGCCAAAGGTGCCCTGGCGCGCCAGCCAGTCGCGCACGGCGCTGCTGTCCTCGACTGAGGGGCCGTATTCCATGCTTTCCATGATCTCGCTCACGTGGCTCATCGGGACCTCAGGCTAGGGCTTGGCGGTGGGCGCTGGCATAGCGGCCCGTGACGTGGTGGCTGATCTGGCGCTCGATATCGCCCAGAAGACTGCTGGCACCGATGCGGAACAGGTCTGGCCGCAGCCAGTCGCGGCCCAGTTCCTCGGCCATCAGCACCTGCCAGCTGATCGCATCCTTGGCGGTGCGCAGCCCGCCCGCGGGCTTGAAGCCCACCTTGATGCCGGTGCGGGCGTGGTAATCCCGGATGGCGCGGCACATGACCAGGCTGACCGGCAGGGTCGCGTTCACGCCCTCCTTGCCGGTCGAGGTCTTGATCCAGTCCGACCCGGCCTGCATCGCCACATGGCTGGCCCGGGCCACGTTCTCCAGCGACTTCAGATCGCCCGTGGCCAGGATCGCCTTCATCCGTGCGGTCCCGGAGGCCTCGCGCATCGCGCGCAACTCGTCATAGAGCGCCGTCCAGTTGCCCTGCAGCACATGGGCGCGGGTGATGACGATGTCGATCTCATCCGCGCCCTGGTCCAAGGCATAGCGGATCTCGGCCAGGCGCAGGTCCAGGGGCATCAGGCCCGCGGGAAAGCCCGTGGCGACGCTGGCGACCGGGATGCCGCTGTTGCCCAGGGCGCGCTTTGCAGGCGCGACCATCGTCGGATAGACGCAGACGGCGCCCGTGGTCAGGCCCGTGACGCCCATCGCCTCCAGCAGATCGGCGGCGATCGGCTGGCGCGCCTTGGCACAAAGCCGCGCGACCCGGTCGGGCGTGTCGTCGCCCGCCAGCGTCGTCAGGTCGATGCAGCGCACCGCGTTCAGCAGCCAGGCCGCCTGGTGGTCCTTCTTCAGGCTGCGCCGCGCGGGCAGCGTGGCGGCCCGACGCTCGGTCGCGGGGGTGTTGATGCGGATGCCCTCGAACCAGTCGAGCCGCAAATCGGTGCCCGGATTGCTCATGCCCGCCCCCTGCTGAACCGTGCCGCGCCGCGATCCCGGAACTGCGCCCACATGCGCCAGACCAGCGCCAGCAGGATCAGCAGCACGGCGCAGACGACCATCGCGGCCCAGTTCACCGGCCGGTCGTCGGCTCCCCCGACCGTGTTGATCGAAATCGCATTGGGATAGGTGGAAAGCCAGGGCATCCGCCAGCCATAGGCGGTGACGCTGACCCAGATCGGATCGCGCGAGGTCGATTGCAGGTTCGTGGCCTCGGCCTGCAGGTTGGCGCTGTCATACTTGAAATAGGGTGGCCAGACCCAACCCGTGTCCTCGTTGCGATAAACGAAGACGTGGCCGCCGGGCCGCACGGCGTCGATGAAGCGCACGTCCCGTTGGCCCTGCGCGTTCTCGACCGTGCCGGTGCTGTCAGAGGCCCAGAAGACCGAGGCCGAGGGCGGGATCGCCGTCAGGCGGTTGTAGGTGTTGCTGATCCGGACCGTGCTTTTCGACGGCAGGGTATAGTCCAGCAGGCCGAAGACCAGGATGCCGAACAGAACGCCGATGACGACGCGCACGTAATACATGATGCGGCAGCTCCTATTGCCAATTGACCAGAACGATGATGACCAGGACGGCCAGCGTGGGCAGCACGAACACCAGGGCCGTCAGCCGCACCCGCAGGCTGCGGTTGAAGCCCGTCATGGCCTTGGCGATGAACGCGCGCCGCGCGGCGCTGTTCCCCGCCTGTTCCGGATGACGTGCGTCCCATCGCCGCTCCAGCCGCTCGACCTGCTGCGACCGGACATAGATGCGCAGCAGCACGTAGAAGACGGCCTGGATCGCGAACAGAAACAGCCACAGCCGGATCAGCGCCACATTGCCCCTGCCTTCCCTCGTATCACCGCCGACCCTAGCACGCGGCCGCCGCGCAGGGCCAGATGTCGCGTGGCGTCACGGGCGGGGGCCGGGTCGCGGATGCTGCAACCCTTTGATGCCACGCGGCGTTCGCATCGGGAACCAGGGGCCGGGAATGACCGAACAGGGCGTGCTGAAACTGTCGATCGCGATGACCTTCGCGGTGGCGCTGGCGGGCATCGCCTTTGGCCTGGCCTCGGGATCGGCCTCGATCATCTTCGACGGGATCTATTCGCTGACCGACGCCTCGATGACCTCGGTCGCGCTGCTGGTCTCGACGCTGATCACCGCGCGCCTGTCCGAACGCCGGCAGGCGCGCCTGGTTGCGCGCTTCACCATGGGGTTCTGGCACCTGGAGCCGATGGTCCTTGGGCTGAACGGGGTGCTGCTGAGCGGGGCGGCGATCTATGCCCTCATCACCGCGATCGGCAGCCTTCTGGCCGGAGGCCGTCAGCTGGATTTCGGTCAGGCCAGCCTCTACGCGGCCGTCGTGGCCCTGGTGGCCATCGCCATGGCGCTGCACAACCACCGGGCCAACCGCCGCATCGGGTCCAGCTTTGTCGCGCTGGACGTCAAGGGCTGGGCGATGTCGGCCGCGCTGACCGGGGCGCTGCTTCTGGGCTTTGGCTTCGGCTGGACCATCCAGGGCACGTCGCTGGAATGGATTTCGCCTTATGTCGACCCGGGGATCCTGGCGCTGGTCTGCCTGGTGGTGATCCCGCTGCCGATCCCGGTGATCCGGCAGTCGCTGGCCGACATCCTGCTGATCACCCCGCCTGACATGATGGCCCAGGTCGAGGCGATCGCCCGCGACATCTGCGCCCGCCACGGCTTTCTGGGCCACCGCGCCTATGTCGCCCGCGTCGGCCGGGGCCGCCAGATCGAGCTCTATTTCATCGTCCCGACCGGCTGGCCCGCCAAGCGGCTGGAGGAATGGGACGCCATCCGCGACGAGATCGGCGAGGCGGTCGGCGGCGACATCGACAACCGCTGGCTGACCATCGCCTTCACCACCGATCCAGAATGGGCGGATTGACCGCCCGCCGCCGCGACCCCAGATCCAAGGGGCGCCCAGCAAAGGACTTGCCATGACCCTTCCCGCCGATCCCCGTGCCGATCTTCGCGCCGAACTGGACCGCATCGCGGCCAACCAGCTGAGCAGCCGCAGCATGCTGATGCGCGGGGTCGAGGCCGTGGGCCGTCTGACCGAAGGCGCCGCGACCACCGCGCTGAGCCTGTCGCCCGTCTCGCTGGAGGCGGTGCTGGAGAGCGCCTTTCGCCAGCTCTACGACCTGTCGGCCCGCAGCCAGGGGATCAGCGTCGTCCGCGATGCCCCGATGGTCGCCAACCGCGCGGCGGCGGTGCTCAGCGGTGCGACGGGCGGCTGGTTCGGGCTGGTGGGGCTGGTGCCGGACCTGGTCGCCTCGACCACGGTGATCTTCAACGCGATCCAGAAGGTCGCACGCAACAACGGCTTTGACACCACCGACCCGCAGGTGCGGCTGGAATGCCTGGCCGTCTTCCAGTTTGGGGAACCCGGCGCCGATGGCGACGCGGCTGCCAAGTCCTTCCTGGCCAACCGCGTGCTGACCAACGGGCAGACCGTCTCGGCCCTGATCTCTCGCTTTGCCGGCAGCTTTGCCGCGCGGCTGACCACCAAGCTGGGGGCCCAGGCCGTCCCGATCCTGGGGGCCGCCACCGGGGCCGCGATCAACTATGCCTTCGTCGATTACTACGAACGCGTGGCGCAGATCCATTTCCGGCTGCTGCGCCTGGCCGAGGATCACCCCGATCTGGACATCGACGCCGAATATGCCGAAGCCCTGCGCCGGGCCGCCGCCGCCCCCCGCAGCATCGCGGCGCGGCTGAAGCGCCGCAGCGATCAGAAAGGCACGTCATCCCCGCCGCCGGCTGGCTGAACATAGGCGGCCTTGATGTTCTTGAAGCCCGTCTCGAACTGCACAGTCAGGGTGTCCTCGGCGATGCCCATGATCTGGCCTTCGCCGAACTTGGCATGGCTGACGCGGTCGCCGACGCTGAAGCGTGCGGCCGGGGCCGCGTCGATGGTCACCGGCGTGCGATGGACCGGCCCCCGCCGTTCCGCCGCCCGCGCCTGCATCCGCTTCCAGCCGGGCGAGGCATAAACATCGGCCTTGGCGACGCGTTCGTCCATGCGCGTGCTGCCGGCCGAAGCCATGGCCGCGCCATAGCCGCCACCGTAAAGGCCCGGAGGCGTCAGAACCTCGACATGCTCTTCGGGCAGCTCGTCCACGAAACGCGACGGCAGGCTGGATTGCCACTGGCCATACATGCGGCGGTTTCCGGCAAAGCTGATCGTGGCCAGACGTTCCGCACGGGTGATGCCGACATAGGCCAGCCGCCGCTCCTCCTCCAGGCCCTTGGTGCCCTGTTCGTCCATGGCGCGCTGGTTGGGGAACAGCCCGTCCTCCCATCCCGGCAGGAAGACGACCGGAAACTCCAGCCCCTTGGCCCCGTGCAGGGTCATGATGCTGACCTGCTCGGCCTGATCGCCGTCGTCACGGTCCATGACCAGCGCGACATGTTCCAGAAAGCCCTGGAGGTTCTCGAACTCCTCCAGCGCCTTGACCAGTTCCTTGAGGTTGTCCAGCCGCCCCGGCGCGTCGGGCGACTTGTCGTTCTGCCACATGGCGGTATAGCCGGATTCGTCCAGCAGACGCTCTGCCAGCGCCACATGCGGACTGCCGGCCAGCACATCGCCATGGCTGCGCCCCATCAGCGCCACGAAGGCCCGTAGATTGGCCAGGCCCTTGCCGCCCAGATGGCCCTCGTCGACCGCAATCTTGGCGCCCTCCAGCAGGCTGACGCCGTTCTGCCTGGCGGCCATCTGGATGGTCTGCAGCGCCTTGTCGCCCAGGCCGCGCTTGGGGGTGTTCACGATCCGCTCGAAGGCCAGGTCGTCCTCGGGCGACACGACCAGCCGGAAATAGGCCATGGCGTCGCGGATCTCCTGCCGCTCGTAAAAGCGGGGGCCGCCGATGACCCGGTAAGGCAGGCCGATCGTCATGAAGCGGTCCTCGAAGGCCCGCATCTGGTGGCTGGCGCGCACCAGGATCGCGATGTCGTTCAGGCTCACGCGCCCCAGGCTGGCGCGGTGGCAGCCCTGAAAGGTCTCGATCTCCTCGCCGATCCAGCGGGCCTCGGCCTCGCTGTCCCAGTGCCCGATCAGGCGCACCTTGTCGCCCGGTTCGGCATCGGTCCACAGCGTCTTGCCCAACCGCCCCCGGTTCGCCGCGATCAGCCCCGAGGCCGCGCCCAGGATCTGCGGGGTCGAACGATAGTTCTGCTCCAGCCGGATCACCTCGGCGCCCGGAAAATCCTTCTCGAAGCGCAGGATGTTGCCGACCTCGGCCCCGCGCCAGCCATAGATCGACTGGTCGTCGTCGCCCACGCAGCAGATGTTGCGATGCGACTGCGCCAACAGCCGCAGCCACATGTACTGGGCGACGTTCGTGTCCTGATATTCGTCCACCAGGATATAGCGGAAGCGGTCCTGCCACTGGCGCAGCACGTCCGGATGCGCCTGGAACAGCGTCACGCAATGCATCAAAAGGTCGCCGAAATCGACCGCATTCAGCGTCAGCAGCCGGTCCTGATAGGCCGCGTAGAGCTTGCCCCCCCGGCCGTCAAAGGCCTCGCCCTCGCCGCGCGGCAGGTTCGGGGGCGTCAGGCAGCGGTTCTTCCAGCCGTCGATCAGGTGGGCCAGCTGCCGGGCGGGCCAGCGCTTTTCGTCGATGTTCTCGGCCGAGATCAGCTGCTTCAGCAGGCGGATCTGGTCGTCCGTGTCCAGGATGGTGAAGCTGGGCTTCAGGTGCAGCCCCTCGCGGCCGATCAGCTCGGCATGGCGACGCAGGATCTTGACGCTGATCGAGTGGAACGTGCCCAGCCAGGGCATCCCCTCGACCGTCTCGCCCAGCAGGCGGGCGATCCGGTCCTTCATCTCGCGCGCGGCCTTGTTGGTGAAGGTCACCGCCAGCATCTGCCCCGGCCGCGCCCGCCCCAGCATCAGCAGATGCGCGATCCGGGTGGTCAGGGCGCGGGTCTTGCCCGTGCCCGCACCTGCCAGCATCAGGACCGGGCCGTCCAGCGCCTCGACCGCCGCCCGCTGCGCGGCGTTCAGCCCCTCCAGATAGGCCGCGGGACGTGCCGACATGGCCCGCTGCGACAGCGGGACACGCACGAGATCATCGGAATCGTCGAAATGCTCCATCCCGCCAGCATAGGCAGACGGGCCTCACAAGGAAAGCCCGATGTTCCCTATCCGTTCCAGCCTTGTGCCACGGCCCGCAATTATCGCGCAGGTCGCGGCACAGGCCGCCGCATCACCGGGCGCGGATCAGGCGCGCAGACCGGCGAAGGTCCCGGGGTCCAGCGAATTCTGCGCAAAGGTCGGCCCGCTGGTCAGCAGGCTGACCGCGTCATGGGAATGCAGCGATTCCTGATGGCTGGCCACGACGCGGAAATCACCGATATGCGGATCGGCCAGCAGCTGCGCGGCAAAGGCCCGCACCGCATCCTCGACAAAGATCGGGTTGGCGGCGTTCAGCTCGGCAAAGGCCTGTTCGTCCTCGCGCTTGACCATCACCTGCGTCTCGGTGGGCACCGCACGGCGGCACAACTCGATCACGTCCTCGAACCACACGCGCTCGGGACCGTCCATCACCAGCGAGATCCGCGCCACCGAACGCTGCGAATGCGGCGTGGCCAGACGGCCCCGTGTCTCGCGCGCATGTTCCGACAGTTCCAGTGAACAGGGGCAGGTCGAGGAATAGACGTAATCCAGGTGCATCACCCTGAGGCGGGTGCCCGCCTGTTCGATGACCTCCAGCGTGATGTCGTAATACTGCCAGCCCGACAGGCCCGAACGCAGCGAGGCCACCTTCATCGGATAGGAGAACCGCATCTGGATGCGGGCGTCCAGGGCGTCCAGGTCGGTCTTGTAATCCTCCAGCGCCGCCTCGAGGACGGACAGGCTGAACTGATGCTCGGAATGGCCGTAAAAGGACCGCATGATCCGGCTCATGTTGATGCCCTTGCGGTCGGCCTCCAGGCTGACCGTGCCGGTGACGCTGGTTTCCAGCGCGATCTCGCCGCCCTCGCGGGCGAGGTAGCGGATCGGCAGCCGGAAATTCGAGATCCCCACATGCTGGATGGGCGCACGGGCGCCGATGATCAGGCTGGCGGGCCCGTTCTGCAGATCCGGCAATCCGGCCTTGTAGGCGTCGTCCACCCGGAAATCCGCGTCATAGTGACGAAGAAGGGCGGGATAGGCTGGGGTCAGGGGACGAATCTCGGTCATGATGGCCTCCGGCTCTGGCGGTGACTGATATAGGGGGCGCTGCTGAAAATGTCATCCCGGAACAACAGGCCCGGAAGCCGCACCTCGCAGGAGAGGATGACGCCGCCGCGCGCCGCGCGCGGGCGGTCCTGTGCCTGTCGCGGGGTGCGGCCCATGATCACCCTTCCAGCGCCTGCATCAGGTCGGCGGTCAGGTCGGCCGCATGTTCCAGCCCGACCGAGATGCGCAGCAGTCCCGGCGTGATCCCCAGATGCGCCTTGTCGGCCTCCGACAGGCGCTGATGGGTGGTCGTGGCGGGATGGGTGACGATCGACTTGGCATCGCCCAGGTTGTTCGAGATCCGGATGATCTGCAGGCGGTCCAGGGCCGCGAAGGCAGCCTCCTTGCCCTCGGCCAGCTCGATGGCGATCATCGTGCCGCCCGACCCCATCTGCCGCATCGCCAGGTCGTGCTGGGGATGGTCCGGCAGGCCCGGATAGATGACCCGCGACAGGCGCGGATGGCCGTGCAGGGCCGCCGCGATGGTGGCGGCCGCATCGGCCTGCGCGCGCACGCGCAGGTCCATGGTCTGCAGCCCGTTCAGCATGATCCAGGCGTGGAAGGGGCTGATCGCCCCGCCGGTATGCTTCAGGTAGGGCTCGGCCACCTCGCGCACGAACTGCCGCGTGCCGCAGATCACGCCGGCCAGGGCGCGGCCGCCGCCGTCGATATGCTTTGTCGCCGAATAGACGATGACATCGGCCCCCTGCTCGACCGCCTTGGAAAAGACCGGGGTTGCAAAGACGTTGTCCACGACCACCGTCGCGCCGGCCGCATGGGCCAAGTCGGCCACCGCCTTCAGGTCGATCACCTCCAGCGTCGGGTTCGAGACGCTTTCAAAGAACACCGCGCGGGTGCCGGGACGGATCGCCGCCGCCCACTGGTCTAGGTCGGTGCCGTCGACATAGCTGACCTCGACCCCGAACCGGGCCAGCAGGTCCAGAACGTAAAGGCAGGACCCGAACAGCGCGCGCGCCGCCACCACATGATCGCCCGGCTTGCACATCGCAAACATCGCGCCGTTGACCGCGGCCATGCCGCTGGCGGTGGCAAAGGCGTCCTCGGTCCCCTCCAGCGCGGCGATCCGATCCTCGAACATGCGGCTGGTCGGATTGCCGTAGCGGGCATAGATGAACTCGTCCGGGCCGGTGCCCTGGAACCGCGCCTCGGCCTGGGCGGCGCTGTCATAGACGAAGCCCTGGGTCAGGAAGATCGCTTCGGCCATCTCGCCATACTGGCTGCGGCGCGTGCCGTGATGCACGGCCTGGGTGCGGGGATGAAGCTTGTTCTGGGGCGAAACGGTCATGTCGGACTGCCTTTCGGTGATCCTCGCGGGGATAATCCCCACCCGGTTTCTCCGCAACTGGTAAGCCGGGTTCAAATTAACTTGCACGCGATGGTGTCGGAAAGAGGATAATTTGCAGAGACTGCAGTTTTTCGTATATTATTCATGCAGATAATGATCCAAACTACACCAATAGGTAGTTGGACACGCCTTCTGGTTGCACATATAACGATCCCAGGGACCGGGCAGAATCGTGGATGCCATGCTCCTCACCTGCCCCATCTTGGGGTCCGGCGTCGAAAGACGGGTGCCGCGCGGCTCCTGAGCGCGAGGTGTCTGGTTTTTCAAGCCGGTGCTTGTCGGATGAACCGGCTCGATCGTTCAGTTTGTGCTTCAAGAGTAGCCCGTGCTGCGCGCGCGAGCCCGTTTTCCGATCTGGCCGATCGTCAAACTGCGGTCTGTTTTTTCCTGTGTCTGTGTATCGCGTAGGACCGCAGGGACAGCCCGGGGGCAGCCTGCCTGCCTCCGGGTTTCGTGCCCGCCCCTGGGCTGCGGGCCGTTAAAGGTAATCGCCGCGCTGCAACCCGTATTTGGCCATTTTCTCGTTCAGCGTCCGCCGCGGCAGGCACAGCTCCTCCATGACGCTGGCGATGCTGCCCTTGTGGCGGCGCATGGTGTTGTCGATCAGCATCTTCTCAAAGCTCTCGACATATTCCTTCAGCGGCTTGCCTTCGGTCGTCGTGGCCTGCTGGTTGTCCTCTCCATCCGCCATCAGCAGCGAGGCGATCGACCCCGACCCGCGCCGGTTCTGCAGCACAGCGCGTTCCGCCACGTTGATCAGCTGGCGGATGTTGCCGGGCCAGGGCGCCTGCAGCAGCTGGGCGGCCTCCTGCGCGCTGACCTGCGGGGGCTCGCAGCCGTATTCCTCGCTGAACTGCTCGGTCATGCGGGTGAACAGCGCCAGGATATCCTCGCCCCGCGCGCGCAACGGCGGCAGGGTGATCTTCAGCGCCGACAGGCGATAGAACAGGTCGGGACGCAGCGAATCCTCGGCCCGGCGCCCCTCGCCCCGCGCATTGCTGATCGCGATGATCCGGGTTTCCGCAGGCGTCCCCTGTTCGCTGATGAAGGCCAGCAGCCGCGCCTGCAATGCCTCCGACAGCGCCTCGACATCCTCAAGGCACAGGGTGCCCGCACGGGCCTCCTCGACGGCCGGCAGCCCGTCCTCCAGCGGCCCGAACAGGCGCGCCGACAGCGCCTCGTCGTTATAGGCCGCGCAGGAGACCGGCACGAACTTCTTGGAGGCGCGCGGCCCGACCGCATGCAGCGCATGCGCCACCAGCGTCTTGCCGGTCCCCGTCTCGCCGTCGATCAGCACATGGCCGTCGGCCTGGCCCAGGTCCAGGATGTCCTCGCGCAGCCGCTCCATCACCGGGCTGGCGCCGATCAGCTTGGACATGACCTGCTGGCCCTCGGACAGGTCACGGCGCAGCGCGCGGTTGTCCAGCGTCATCCGGCGCATCTGCGTGGCCTTCTTGGCCAACTGCGTCATGCGGTCGGGGTTGAAGGGCTTTTCCATGAAATCCATGGCGCCGATGCGCATCGCCTCGACCGCCATCGGCACGTCGCCGTGGCCGGTGATCATGATGACGGGCAGGCTGCTGTCCAGCCCCATCAGCCGCTTGAGGAATGCCATGCCGTCCATCCCCGGCATGCGGATGTCGCTGACCACCACGCCCGGCCAGTCCGGCCCGATCACCTTCAGCGCGTCCTCGGCACTGGCAAAGGTCTCGGTCTCGAAACCGGACAGGACCAGCCACTGGCTGATCGATTCCCGCATGTCCGGTTCGTCATCCACAATCGCGATCTTCAGCTTTCGGGACATTCTCTGATCCTCTCGTGTTCTGTCATTCCGCCGCCAGCGACTGCCGGGGCTGTCCGGGACGGTGCAACGGCAGCTCGACGCGGAAGACCGCGCCGCCTTCGATTTCGTTATGCGCGGTCAGCCGGCCGCCGAAGTCGGCCACGATCGTGGACGAGATCGCCAGCCCCAGCCCGGTGCCCTCTCCGGGCTTCTTGGTGGTCCAGAAAGGTTCAAACAGCTTTTCCAGATCCGATACACCGGGGCCGTTGTCGCGCACGGACACATAGGCGTGAGCCGCCGCCTCGACCGAGATCTCGATGGTGGCCTCGCGCCGGTCGCGCACGGCATCGACCGCGTTGCGCAGCAGGTTGATCAGAACCTGCTCCAGACGGATGCGGTCCGCAAGCACCATCACCCGCTCGCGCGGGACGTTGCGGATGATGCGGATGGTCCGGGTGCGCAGCTGCGGCTCCATCATGGTCAGCGCGCTGCTGACGGCGGCGCGCAGGTCGACCGGCTCCACCGCCTCGCCGCCCTTCCGGGCATAGGACTTCAGCTGCCGTGTGATCGCGCCCATCCGGTCGATCAGGTCGTCGATGCGCTGAAAGCTGGAAAGCGCCTCCTCAGGACGGCCGCGCTGCAGCAGCAGGCGCGCGCCCGCCAGATAGGTCTTCATCGCCGCCAAGGGCTGGTTCAGCTCGTGGCTGACGCCGGCTGACATCTCGCCCAGGGCGGCCAGCTTGGAGGACTGCTGCATGGTCTGCTCGGCCACGCGCAGCTCCTTCTGCACGCGCTCGCGCTCGGCGATCTCGCGGGTCAGGCGGGCGTTCAGCGCCCGCAGGTCCGCCGATTCGCGCATATAGGCCACGGACTGCATCCGGGCGCGGCGCGACAGCATCCAGAAGGCACCGGCCAGCAGGATCGCAAAGCCCATGATCTGCAGCGCCAGGATCGCGTTCACCCGCTCGCGGACGCTGCTGTAGGCGGTGAAGCTGATCATCCGCCAGCCGCGGAACGGAACCCGCGCCTCGGACCGCATCACGGCCCGGCCCTGGACATAGGCGTCGGCCGGGCTGGAGGTCCAGTCGGCCGTCACTTGGAAGGCCCGCTGGATCGCCGAAGGGGCCGAACGGACGGCCAGCGCCTGCGGCAGGGTCAGCCCGCGCCAGCGCGGCTCGGTCGACAGGATGATCGTCCCTTCGCTGTCGGTCACGGCCACCGCGTCCGAGATGCCGGCCCAGGACCGCTCCAGCCGCGTCAGGTCCGCGCCCACCACGATCACGCCCAAGGTCCTGCCCTCGGACAGGATGGCACGGGAATAGGCGAATTCATGGGCGCCCGACGGCATTTCGGACACGGTGAAGACCGTGTCGCGCGACCGCAGTGCCTCGACGAAATAGGGCGCCGCCACGCTGTTGGTGCCGATCAGGTAGCGGTCGGTCGAGCCCACCACCCGGCCTGAGGCATCCAGAAGCCGGATGGAGGCGGCGCCGATTTCCTTCTGCGCCGCGATCAGCCGGGCCGAGGTGGTCGAGAAATCATTCCCGTTCAGCGCCGAGATCAGCGCCGGGTCGCGCGCGAACAGCAGCGGCACCACCGAATTGCGCTGCAATTCCGACATCAGGTTGCCGGTATAGAGCGCCAGACGCAGTTCCGACCGCACCCGGGTGTTTTCGGAGAACCGATCCGTCAGCCAGGCATTGGTGCCCCAGATCGACCCCAATGCGGTGACAAAGATCAGCACGACGGTGGCCCGCAGCCACCACGGATTGTACAGCCGGGCGCCTACGCCGCGCCGCCGCTCCGCCCTGTCCTCGATATGCTCGTCATCGTCCAAGCACGGGTCCATCCACTGGGATCGCGGGCGGCAATCTACGGCGAACGCCGCGCAGGCTCAAGTCAGGCCTGCACGAGAGAGCCCACCAGCCCCCGGAACAGCGCCGCACCGTCGGTGCCGCCGGTGGCCGGATCGGCCGCGCGTTCCGGGTGGGGCATCATGCCAAGGACGCGGCGATTCTCGGACAGGATGCCGGCGATGTCGCCCACGGAGCCGTTCAGCGCCGGCGCATAGGTAAAGGCGATCCGGTCCTGGTCACGCAGCGCCGCCAGTCCCTCCGCCCCGATCTGGTAGTTGCCGTCGTGATGGGCGACAGGCACCAAGATCGTCTGCCCCAGGGCATAGCCGGAGGTGAAGGCGCTGTCGGCGGTCCCGATGCGCAGCGCCGCGGCCTTGCACACAAAGGTCAGCCCGGTGTTGCGCATCAGCGCACCGGGCAGCAGCCCCAGTTCCGTCAGCACCTGGAACCCGTTGCAGATCCCCAGCAGGTAGCCGCCCCGCTCGGCATGGGCCTTCAACGCCGCGGCGATGGGCGACTGCGCCGCGATGGCGCCGCAGCGCAGATAGTCCCCGAACGAAAACCCGCCCGGCACCGCGACCAGATCCACGCCTTCGGGAAGGCGGCTGTCCTTGTGCCAGACACGGGACACCTGCGCCCCCGCCTGTTCCAGCGCGACGGCCAGGTCGCGGTCGCAATTCGATCCGGGGAAGGTGACGACGGCGGCTTTCATCAGCGTGGCTCCTGTCTGGGGACGCCTTGCCCTTAGCGCAGCCGGCGCGCCAAAGAAAGGGGGCGCCGCCCCCATTGCCTTGCGGCGATGCCCCAAGGGTATCTGACCAACAGAGAAATGGCTTCCTCTTTGTCCCAACCCTCGCAAAAGGCGAAAGGGCCGGGCGAATGCCCGGCCCTTTTGTGATCAGTTCAGCGCCTTGTTCAGGTACTCGTCGACCTTTTCCAGGTAGCCCATCGTGGTCAGCCATTTCTGGTCCGGGCCGACCAGCAGCGCCAGGTCCTTGGTCATGTGACCATCCTCGACCGCCTGCACGGTGACGCGCTCCAGCGTCTCGGCAAAGTTCAGCAGCTGGGCGTTGTCGTCCAGCTTGGCACGGTGCTTCAGGCCGCCCGTCCAGGCAAAGATCGACGCGATCGAGTTGGTCGAGGTCGCGTTGCCCTTCTGGTGCTCGCGATAGTGGCGCGTGACGGTGCCGTGGGCGGCCTCGGATTCCACGATCTTCCCGTCCGGCGTCATCAGGACCGAGGTCATCAGGCCAAGGCTGCCGAAACCCTGCGCGACGGTGTCCGACTGCACGTCGCCGTCATAGTTCTTGCAGGCCCAGACATAGCCGCCGGACCATTTCATCGCCGATGCGACCATGTCGTCGATCAGGCGGTGCTCGTAATGGATGCCGGCCTTCTTGAACTGGTCCTCGAACTCGGCCTCGTAGACTTCCTGGAACAGGTCCTTGAAGCGGCCGTCATAGGCCTTGAGGATCGTGTTCTTGGTCGACAGATAGACCGGGTAGCCGCGCGACAGGCCATAGTTCATCGACGCCCGCGCAAAATCGCGGATCGAATCGTCCAGGTTGTACATGGCCATGGTCACGCCCGAGGACGGGGCCTGGAAGACCTCGTGCTCGATCGTTTCGCCGTCATCGCCGACGAACTTGATCGTCAGCTTGCCCTTGCCGGGGAAACGGAAGTCGGTGGCGCGGTACTGGTCGCCGAAGGCGTGGCGGCCGACGATGATCGGCTGCGTCCAGCCCGGCACCAGGCGCGGGACGTTCTGGCAGATGATCGGCTCGCGGAAGATCACGCCGCCCAGGATGTTGCGGATCGTGCCGTTCGGGCTGCGCCACATCTTCTTCAGGCCGAATTCCTCGACCCGCGCCTCGTCGGGGGTGATGGTCGCGCATTTCACGCCGACGCCGTGCAGCTTGATCGCCTCGGCCGCGTCGATGGTGATCTGGTCGTCGGTGCGGTCACGCTCCTCGATGCCCAGGTCGTAGTATTTCAGGTCGATGTCCAGATAGGGCAGGATCAGCTTCTGCTTGATGAAGTCCCAGATGATCCGCGTCATCTCGTCGCCGTCGAGCTCGACGACGGGATTTGCGACCTTGATCTTCGACATGGGGGGCCCCCTTTGGCGTTGGATTCGGATGCCCGCCTATAGCCCGATCAGGCCGTAAAGGAAAGACGGTATGCGATTGTATGCCAACGGTACCGCTGTGCCGGCCGAGGCTGTCCCTCTCCCTTTCCCCTAGCCAAATGGCGGCTTTGCTTACGACCGTTCGGTCAAAATGTCCGCAAAGGCAATTTGCCCGCTCGGGCACAAGGGGCGTAACTGACGGCACTCGCTTCACGAATTCCATTTTCCCCGGCAGGCTCCCATGACCGATGTCACCTGGCTCTGGTTCGGCAACCAGCCACAGGCCAACATGACCCCGACTACCCCCGCCACGGCCGCCGAGGCCGAGCATCTTGTCGGCTATGGCGCGACGGGACCCAACCAGATCGAGGCCGTCACCGTCTCCGGCACCACGCGCAGCATCACCGTCAACGGCACCAGCACCAGGGCCTTTGCGACCACCTACAACAACAACCCCTACGGCCCCAGCCCGATGACCTTCCTGCGCCCGACGGACGGCAGCCGCGTCAACAGCCAGATCACGGGCCTCTTCAGCGCAACCTATCGGGTGACCCTGGGCGACGGCAGCCAGGTGGAACGGACGGGCGCGCTGATCCAGATGGCCAGCGGCGACATTTTCCTGCGCCCGACCGCGCAGAACGTCGCCGAATGGGAGGACATCACCGCACTGCGATCGGTCAGGATCCTCTCGGTCACCCCCAGGGACGCCAACACCTATGCCGCGACCGTGTCCTTCAGCCCCAAGATCATGGATGTGGAGATCGTCTGCTATGCCGGCGGGACGATGATCCGGACGATCGACGGGGACCGTCCCGTCGAAACCCTGGCCCCGGGCGACCTGATCTGGACCCGCGACAACGGCTATCAGCCGCTGCGGTGGTGCGGGTCAAGCCGGCTGGACCAGGTGGACCTGGCCGCGGCCCCGCGTTTGCGGCCGGTGCGCATCGCGGCAGGCGCATTGGGCCCCGGCATTCCCCATTCGCCGCTGACCGTGTCGCCCCAGCACCGCATCCTGGTCCGGTCGGCGATCGCGCAGCGGATGTTCGGCACCCGGGAACTGCTGGCGCCCGCCAAGCAACTGCTTGCGCTGGAGGGGGTCGAGGTGGACGACCGGTGCCAGGGGGTGACCTATCATCACCTGCTCTTCGACCGCCACGAGATCCTGATCGCCAACGGGGCCGAGGCCGAATCGCTTTATCCCGGCGCCCAGGCGCTGCATGCCCTGAACGGCAAGGCGCTGCGCGAGATCCAGGCGCTGTTGCCTGCCCTGCTGCAGCCCGAGGCCGCGCCACCCTCGGCCCGCCCCTTCGGCACAGGCGCAAAGCTGCGCCGCCTGGTCATCCGGCACGCCGCCAAGGGCCAGCCGCTGGTGGCGTGACCCGACGCAGCATTGCCCTACCGGCTGGAGAAATGCGCAGACAGGCGACCGGAGAGCCAGGCCCAGAGTTCGGCCGAGGCCGCATCGACCCAGGTCCCGACCCGCATCTCCAGCTGGGCCAGGGTCACGTCGTAACGGAGCCATCCCGCCCCACCGGCCTGCAGGTTCTGGATCGCCGGCTGGCAGCGGTCCAGGCCCTTGGCAAAGATCGCGTCGGGGGTCTCGACCGCCTCGAACTCCTGCCAAAGCGCCAGGAATTCGGCCGCCTGTCCGTCCGGCAGCATCCCGAAGATCCGGCGCGCCGCGGCCGCTTCCGCCTGCTGGATCGCGGCCGAGCCATGGGCCTGACCTCCGGCGGAATGCAGCGGCACGTCGCCCACGTCGATCTCGACCAGATCGTGGATCAGCAGCATCCGGATGACCCGGCCGATATCGACGCCCGGCTCCGCCAGCGGCGCCAGGACCAGCGCATAGAGCGCCAGATGCCAGCTGTGCTCGGCGCTGTTCTCGTGGCGCGAGCCGTCGATCAGGGTATTTGCCCGATGGACCGACTTCAGCCCGTCCGCCTCGGCCAGAAAGGCCAGCCGTCGCCCCAGATCGCTGTCGGGCAGCCCCTGCTGCGCCAGCAGGTCCCGCGCGGCGGCGGCCGCATCCGGCCATTCCCGCACCAACCGGGCGGCCCGGCCGCGTTCCAGGTTCGCGCGGACGATCTCGACATGATCGGGCAGCGGCGCGCCCGCCTGCAACACCTGGAACAGCGGCTGGATGTGGTCCATGCGCTTGGCCATGCGGGCGTCATCGCAGCCGGCGGCCTCGAAGGCCCGCCACAGATCCGCCAGCGCCGCGCCTTGGGGCATCAGGCCAAAGATGCGGGCCGCGGCCGCCTCCTCGGCCAGCCGCAGCGCGGCGGCATCGTGATCCAGGTGGATCGGCTGGTCGCCCGCATCGATCTCGACCAGGTCATGCACCAGGATCATGGCAATCGCGCGGTCGCTGGCCCCGAAGACCATCGCGTAGAGCGCCACATGCCAACTGTGCTCGGCGCTGTTCTCGGGGCGCGACAGGTCCATCAGCACATTGGCGCGCTGGACCGACTTCAGCCGATCCGCCTCGCACAGGAATGCAACCGCCTGATCCAGCATGACCGGGCCTTTCCTTTCAGTCGCCGGGGCAGCGGGCCGGGGCACGCGCCCCGGCGCCCTTCTTCAGCGGGTGTTCTCGGTCAGGCGCCGGCGGACATAGCCCTGGACCAGGTCGATCATCGGCTTCATGTGGGTTTCGTCGTCGCGGAAGAAGTGGTCCGCGCCCTCGATCTCCTCATGGGTGATGGTGATCCCCTTTTGCTCGCGCAGCTTGGACACTAGCGCATGCGTGTCCTTGGGCGGCGCCACCCGGTCGGCCGTGCCGTTCACGATCAGCCCCGAGGACGGGCACGGCGCCAGGAAACTGAAATCATACATGTTCGCCGGGGGCGCCACGCTGATGAAGCCGGTGATCTCGGGGCGCCGCATCAGCAGCTGCATCCCGATCCAGGCGCCAAAGCTGAAGCCCGCTACCCAGCAATGCTTGGAATTCGGGTTCATCGCCTGCAGGTAATCCAGCGCGGAGGCGGCATCCGACAGCTCTCCGATACCCTGGTCGAACTCGCCCTGGCTGCGGCCCACGCCCCGGAAGTTGAAGCGCATCACGGTGAAGCCCATCTTGTGAAAGGCGTAATGCAGGTTATAGACGACCCGGTTGTTCATCGTCCCGCCATATTGCGGATGCGGATGCAGCACGATGGCGATGGGGGCGTCGGGCTTGCCGGGCTGGGGATGGTAACGGCCTTCGAGGCGGCCTTCGGGGCCGGGAAAAATCAGCTCGGGCATGGTTGTCCTTCACAGGGCTTGTCGGGTTTCTTGACGCGTGCGCGCGCGGCTTCTAGACGGAATATCTGGGCAGCCGGCGCAGGCTTGGCAAGGAACATGCTGGCCGGGCATAGCGCGCGACCACGGCAGCCGTCAATGCAAGGCAGGATCCGCAATGCGCGGATGGAGGGACGCAGGCCATGAAACTGTCAACCAAGGGCCGCTATGCCATCATTGCGCTGGTCGACCTGTCGATCGCCAAGGGCGACGACTTGACCTCGCTGGCCGAGATCTCCAAGCGGCAGGACATCTCGCTTCCCTATCTGGAACAGCTGTTCGTGCGGCTGAGGCGGGCGGGTCTCGTGGCCTCGGTGCGCGGTCCCGGCGGGGGCTATCGCCTGGCCCGCACGCCCGAGACGATCCGCATCGCCGAGATCCTGGAAGCCGTGGACGAAACCGTCAGCGCGATGCATATCGGCGCCGGCGCCTCGGGCGGCATCTCGGGGTCGCGGGCGCAGACGCTGTCGAACCGGCTGTGGGAAAGCCTTTCGGCGCATGTCTACGTCTTTCTTCACAACCACAGCCTGGCCGACGTCGCCCGCAACCAGCTGCTGCCCTGCCCGGCCCTGCCCAAGATCCTCAACGTCGTGGACGAATAGCCCCACCCTGCCGGTGATGATCCCCCTCGCGTCAGAACGCCCACGGGGTGTGCGGGGGGCCGGCCACCCGGACCGGGGGGACGCAACCCGGTCCCGCCACCTGCCTGCAGCCACGGGTGCGGCACCGGAAGGTGGTCGGTCTGGTCCGGCGGTCAGCCCTGTCCTTGGGCAAGAAACGTGAAGATCCGCTCTTTCGGGCGGCAGAGGATGGCGCCACGGGGCCCGAAGACCACCGGCCGCTCGATCAGCAGGGAATGTTCGGCCATCGCGGCGATCAGGCTCTGGTCGTCCAGCCCCGGCTCCGAAAGGCCCAGCCGATCATGGTCGTTGCCCTTCCGCCGCAGCAATCCGCGCGGCCCGATCCCCAAGGTCCCCAACGCGCCCATGATTTCCTGAGCATCCGGCGGTTGCCGCACATAATCGCGGACCCTCCACCTCGGCCCCCGCCTCGCGCAGCGCAGCCAGCACGAAACGGGAGGTCGAGCAGGTCGGCCTGTGCCAGATCACGTGGTCCGCAGCCATCAGAACCCCCGACGCAAATCCCGCAGAGGCCTAGCGCCCTGCATCGGGGATGGGAAGCGCGCTGGAGGCCTTGATCTCCTCCATCGACAGCAGCGCCGTGACATTGTGAATCTTCACCTCGCCGATCAGCGACTGGTAGAAGCGGTCATAGGCGCGGGCGTTGCGGACCTGCACCTTGAGGATATAGTCGATGTCGCCCGCCAGCCGGTGCGCCTCGACCACCTCGGGCCGGTCGCGCAGCGCCTTGAGAAAGCGCCCTGCCCAGTCCCTGTCATGCTCGCTGGTGCGCACCAGGACGAAAAAGCAGGCCTCCAGCCCCAGGGCCTCGGGGTCCAGGATCGCCACCTGCCGGCGGATCACGCCAGCCTCGCGCAGCTTGCGGATCCGGTTCCAGACCGGGGTCTTGGAGGCCCCGACCCGCTCGGCGATCTGGTCCAGCGACAGGCTGGCATCCTCCTGCAGCAGGGACAGGATTTTGCGGTCCACCTCGTCCAGCCGGACAGGCGTTTGCCCCGGCCCCTCTGGGCTGGAAACTGGTTCCGGCATCGCAGGCTCCTTGTGCACGTCGTCCTTATTTCGCCCGACCACTCGCAAGAATCCAGAAGGAAATTCTATATAGAGAGCATCAGGAAAGAGGTCCGCACCATGAGCAAAGCGTTCACCCCGACGGCTGCAAAGCCCGGAGTCATCACTGCGAACGATCTGCGCGAAGGACATAACGTCTGGATGTGCGACGAGGGCTGGACCCCGGACCCGCGCAAGGCAACCCTGTTCGAGGACGATGCCATTGCCGAACTGGCGCTGCTGAAGGCCATCGGTCAGGCGGACCTGGTCGTCGGGCCCTATCTGATCGAGGCCCGGCGCGGCCCCAACGGCCCCGAGCCGACCCATTTCCGCGAGGCCTTCCGCCAGCGCGGCCCGTCCAACTATTTCCACGGCATCCAGGTCGATCGGCAAGCCGAGACCCAGAAGACGGAAACTACCCATGTTTGATGTTCGCCCTGTCGAGACCGACTATGTGCGCCACCGTGCGGCCCAGTTCCGCGCCCAGGTCGAACGACGCCTGGACGGCAGCCTGACGGAAGAGGAATTCCGCCCCCTGCGCCTGATGAACGGCGTCTATCTGCAGCTGCACGCTTACATGCTGCGGGTGGCCATTCCCTATGGCACGATCAGCCCTGACCAGATGCGCACGCTGGCCCTGCTGGCCCAGAAATGGGACAAGGGCTATGGCCATTTCACCACGCGCCAAAACATCCAGTACAACTGGCCCAAGCTTGTGGACATCCCTGACATGCTGGACGCGCTGGCCGCCGTCGGCATGCACGCGATCCAGACCAGCGGCAACACGATCCGCAACGTGACGACCGACGCCTTTGCCGGCGCGGCCTTTGACGAGGCGGCCGATCCGCGCCCCTATGCCGAACTGCTGCGCAGCTGGTCCACCGACCATGCCGAATTCCAGTTCCTGCCGCGCAAGTTCAAGATCGCCATTTCCGGCGGCAAGAAGGACCGCGCCGTCATCGCCGCCCATGACATCGGCCTGCGCCTGGTCGAGCAGGAGGGCAAGACCGGCTTCGAGGTCTGGATCGGCGGCGGCCTGGGCCGCACGCCCCTGCTGGGCCAGGTGGTCCGCGACTTCCTGCCCGAAGAGGACCTGCTGCCCTATGTCGAGGCGATCATCGCGACCTACAACCTGTCCGGCCGTCGCGACAACAAGTACAAGGCCCGCATCAAGATCACCGTGATGGAGCGCGGCATGGACACCATGCGCGCCGAGATCGAGGAAGAGTTCCTTGCGCGCCGCCGCGACTTCAACGGCGCCGACCGCGAGGCGCTGGCGATCTTCCAGGACCGCTTCCGCGCGCCGGCCTTCCGCAATGCGCCGGTGGACGGCTATGAGGCCGAGCGTGCCGTGAACCCGGGCTTCCGCAGCTGGACGGACACGAACCTGCATGCCCATCGCATCGACGGCTATGCCAGCGCCATCGTGACGCTGAAGGCGCCGGGCCAGACGCCGGGCGATGCCAGCGCCGAACAGATGCGCCTGCTGGCCGACCTGGCCGAGCGTTACGGCCACCACGACCTGCGGATCATGCACGACCAGAACGTGGCGCTGCCGCATGTCCACAAGTCGGACCTGCCGGCCCTTTATGCCGCGCTGCGCGATGCGGGGCTGGCCACGGCCAATGCCGGCCTGACCAGCGACATCATCGCCTGCCCCGGCATGGACTATTGCGCACTGGCCACCGCGCGATCGATCCCCATCGCCGAGGAGATCGCCGACCACTTCCGCTCGGTCGGGCTGGAAGAGGAGATTGGCAACCTGAACATCCGCATCTCGGGCTGCATCAACGCCTGCGGTCACCACCACTTGGGCCATATCGGCATCCTGGGGCTGGACCGGGCAGGTGTGGAGAACTACCAGATCACGCTTGGCGGCGATGCCTATGACATCCCGGCCATCGGCCAGCGCGCGGGTGCGGGTTTTCCCGCCGAAGAGGTCGTGCCCGCCATCGACCGGCTGCTGCGCGCCTATTTGGAGGTCCGGGCCGACGCGTCCGAGCGTTTCATCGACGCCTATCGGCGGCTTGGCCCTGCGCCGTTCAAGGCGGCGCTTTATCCGGAACCGGCCCATGCTTGACGGCAACCTGGACACACGTGCGGAGCGGTTGAACGACCGCTACCGCCACCATGCCGCCATCGAGGTGCTGCGCCGCGCCGTCACCGACCCCGACCTGGGGCGGGTGTCGCTGGTGTCGTCCTTCGGGGCGGAATCCGTGGTGCTGCTGCACATGGTCAGCTTGGTCGCGCCGGGCCTGCCGGTGCTGTTCATCGACACGCAGATGCTGTTTCCCGAAACGCTGGACTATCAGCGCCAGGTCGCGGCCAAGCTGGGCCTGACGAATGTGCAGGTCATCACCGCCAGCGACGAGGAAATCGCCCGCAACGATCCCGACGGGACGCTGCACAAGGTGAACCCCGACGCCTGCTGCGATTTCCGCAAGACCGTGCCGCTGGAGCGCGTGTTGTCGGGCTATGACGCTTGGATCACCGGGCGCAAGCGGTTCCAGAACGGCCAGCGCGCCGCCCTGGAGTTCTTCGAACCCGAGCCGCCGACCCGGCTGCGCGTCAACCCCCTGGCCCACTGGCGCCCCGAGGACGTGCAGGATTACATGGTCGAGAACGCCCTGCCCCGGCACCCGCTGGTGGCGCAGGGTTATCCGTCCATCGGCTGCGCGCCCTGCACCTCGAAGGTCGCCCCCGGCGAGGATCCCCGCGCGGGACGCTGGCGCGGCCGCGAAAAGTCCGAATGCGGCATTCACTTCATTGGCGGACGCATCGTCCGCGGAAAGGTTCCGGCATGAGCACGCAGCTGAACAGCGAAGCCATCCTGGCCCGCGACGACGGCTTTCACCCGCTGGACACTGAGGCCGAGGTCACCCTGGCTCCGGACACCGCCCCGGACCAGCTGGTCGACCACCTGCACCGCAACCTGGTCGCGATCGACTTTCCCTCCTTCAGCGATGGGCGGGGCTTTTCGCTGGCCCGCCGGCTGCGCGAACTGGGCTATACCGGACGCCTGCGGGCAACGGGGCGGTTGATCGCCGACCAATATGCCATGGCGCGCCGCGTCGGCTTTGACGAGGTTCAGGTCGCCGCCGACATCGCCGCGCGGCAGCCCCAGGAGCAGTGGCTGGCCCGCGCGGACTGGAAGGCCTGGGACCATCGCGCCGCCCTTGCGGGCTGAGGGCTTTCGCCCCCCCGCCCCATTGACTAGAAGACACGAGGAATTCTCATGACGCTGGACCTGCCCGTGACCGATGCCGGCCCCAAGAAGGTGCTTCCCGACTCCCAGACCGTGACCTCGGTCACGCACTGGACCGACAGCCTGTTCTCGTTCCGGGTGACGCGCCCGGCCTCGCTGCGCTTCCGTTCGGGCGAGTTCGTGATGATCGGCCTGCCCGACGACAACGGCAAGCCGATCCTGCGCGCCTATTCCATCGCCTCGCCCAACTGGGACGAAGAGCTGGAATTCTATTCGATCAAGGTGCCGGACGGGCCGCTGACCTCGCGCCTGCAGCACATCAAGCCGGGCGACAACATCATCCTGCGCCCCAAGCCGGTGGGAACGCTGGTCCTGGACGCCCTGCTGCCCGGCAAGCGGCTGTGGTTCCTGGCGACCGGCACCGGCATCGCGCCCTTCGCCTCGCTGATGCGCGACCCCGAGACCTATGAGCGCTATGAGCAGGTGATCATGATGCACACCTGCCGCACCGCCGAGGAACTGACCTATGGGGCCGAGCTGGTGCAGAACCTGCGCAACGACCCGCTGCTGAGCGAGCTTTACGGCGAGGATTTCGCCAAGCGCCTCCTCTACTATCCCACCACCACGCGCGAGGACTCGCCGCTGATGGGGCGGATCACCGACAACATCGCTTCGGGCAAGGTGCTGGCCGACCTGGGCCTGCCGCCCTTCTCTCCCGAGACGGACCGCGCGATGATCTGCGGCAGCCTGGCCTTCAACGTGGATGTGAAAGCCGTGCTGGAGAACCTGGGGCTGCACGAGGGCGCCAATTCCGAGCCGAAGGAATTCGTGGTCGAAAAGGCCTTCGTCGGCGAAGGCGTCTGACCTTCCGGAGGCAAGGATGTCCTGCCGAAAATCTTTGAGAACCTGAGAAAGGGGCGGACCCGCATCCGCCCCTTTTGCATTTTTACGCCTGTCGCAAGCAGTTCGGGGGCCCAAGATCGCGTCTGGTTTTCGGCAGGATGTGATCGTCGGCAGCCCCTCCTGAGGTCGGGTTGTACGGCGCTTCTGGTCGTCCAGATCCGACCAAACGGCGCGGGGCATCACGAGGTGGTCACGGTCTTTTGGGGAACCCTTTCCACAAGTGCCTGTTAAACAGCCAAAGATGGACCACGACCCACGCCATAAGGAGTCTCCCATGCGCCGGATCATCCACAACACCACGGCCCTAGCCGCCTGCCTGTCGCTGCTGGCGCCGCAACTGGCCATGGCCGAGCTCTCTCTGCCCGAACAATCCGCCCGCCAGCCGGGGCAGCAGCCCCTGATCCTCGCTCAGGCGACGACGCCTGACGAGGCTACCGATCCTGCCGATCCGCTGTTGCTGCCCGAAGGTGAGCCGGTGGAAGAGGTCCAGGACGAAGCCGCTGCCGATGGAGGGGAGGCGACCGCGGAGGAAACCGAAGCTGCCGCCGACGGAGCCGAGGCCGAGGCGCTGCAGGCGGACGACGCGGCGATGACCGAGGAAACCGGCGCGGCAGAGGCCCCCGAGGCCGAGATGCAGGACGAGACCAGCGAGTTGGAAGCCGCTCTGGCTGCCGAGGAGGCGGCAAATGCCTCTGCCGAAGCCGAAGCCCCTGCGGAAGCGGAAGTTGAGGCTGAAACCGGCGCTGAGGCTGAGGCCGCCCCTGCAGCTGAAGCTGCTGCCGCCCCGGAGGCTGCTGCCCAAGCCGAGGCAGATAGCGCAGTCGAGGATCAGGTCGAAGCTCAGACCGAGTTGCCGGAGGAGCCGGTCAGTTCCGCCGCACCCCAGCGCAAGCCGCAGACGCCCGAGACCGCAGCAGCGCCTGAGGCGATGACAGAGACCGAGGCCGCCACCGAAGAACCCGCTGCGGAAATTGACGCGCCCGTCGAGGAGGAGGCACCCGCACCCGGCGAAACGGAAGCCTCGGCTGTACCAGAAGCCGAAGCTGAGGCACTGGCGACACCGGAAGCGGAAGCAGAGGTTGCCGCCCAGGCCGAAGCCGCGTCGGGCGACAGCCTGCGCTTGGCGCAGGGGGATCTTCAACAGCGCCGCGCAGGTGAGATGCCGCGCTTGGCCGAGGTTCTGGCCGACGAGATGGCGGGGGGCCTGACCCTCGCTTCGCTCACCTGCCTTTCGGGCGGCACCATGCCTTGTGCCAACGGCGGCCGCGCCAGCACTCCGCGCGGTGTAGTGGTCGAGCGCAATGAACGTGGCGAGCTGCGCCTGGCACCTGTCGAGGCGCAGATGTACCGCGTGAACAACAAGGGCGAACTGGTGATCCGCGCCGCCGAGGAGAACAGCCGCGAGACGGAGGCATCCCGCGAGGCGGCCCAGGCGTCGGAGCCGGTGTCGGCGGCCGCGCTGGATGCCGCCGAAGGTGCAGGCGAGGTGACCGAGCAGCAGGTGACCGAGGAAAGCGCGCGGTCCTCTTCGGAAGATTTCGCGACCAACCTGCGTGATGCCTTGGCGGGCGCCACCGGCCAGAGCACCCAAGCCCAAGCCGACAGTTCGGACGATAACGACAGCAATGACCTGACCCGCGCGCTGCTGCTGGGCCTGGGTGCCGTGGCGGTCGGGTCGATGCTGAACAACAACCGACAGGTCGCCCTCAGCACGCCGGATCGCGTTGTCGTGACCCGGGCCGATGGCAGCCAGGAGGTCATCAAGGATGAGGTCGCGCTGCTGCGCCAGCCGGGTTCGACCGTGACCACCGAAAACTTTGATGACGGCTCGTCGCGCACCATCGTCACCCGTGAGGATGGCAGCCGCGTCGTGACGATCCGCGACGCCGACCTGCGGGTGCTGCGCCGCACGCTGGTTTCGGCGGATGGAACCACGACTCAATTGATTGACGACACCACCGACGTGCAGCCGGTGGATGTCCGGCAGCTGCCGGCTCCGGCCGAGGTCCAGACCGGCACCGCCCCGCTGGACGAGGATGCGCTGCGCGCCGCTTTGCAGCGCGAGGCGAATGTGGATCGTCGATTTACCCTGTCGCAGATCCGCAACATCCCCGAAGTGCGGGCCCTGGTGGCACCGGTGAACATCGATGCGATCACCTTCGAGACCGGCTCGGCTGCGATCCGTCCCGACCAGGCACAGCAGCTGCAGTCGCTGGGCCGCGTGCTGCAGGACGCGATCACCCAGAACTCGCGAGAGATCTTCATGATCGAGGGTCACACCGACACGGTCGGATCGGATGCCTACAACCTGGCCCTGTCGGACCGTCGCGCCGAGTCGGTCGCCCTGGCCCTGACCGAATACTTTGACGTGCCGCCGGAAAACCTGGTGACGCAGGGCTATGGTGAGCAGTTCCCGCGCATCCGCGCCGAAGGAGACATCCGCGAGAACCGTCGCGCCTCGGTTCGCCGGATCAGCGACCTGCTGGCCCAGTGATCGGGGTATCCTGAACCGAGACGGCCCCGGCGCAATGCCGGGGCCGTTTGAATGTCAGCCTCATGACCACGCGCTCGCCTGTCAGGCCGTTTCCTGCAACTGATCGTCGGCTGCCAGGAATCCGCCCGACTGGCGCTGCCAGAGCCGTGCGTAAAGTCCGCCTCGCAACAGCAGTTCGGAATGGGTGCCCTGCTCCACGATCCGGCCCTGATCCATCACCACCAGCCGATCCATCGCGGCGATGGTGGACAGGCGATGGGCGATCGCGATCACCGTCTTGCCCTGCATCAGCGCGTCCAGTCGCGACTGGATCGCCGCCTCGACCTCGCTGTCCAGCGCGCTGGTCGCCTCGTCCAGGATCAGGATCGGCGCATCCTTCAGCGCCACGCGCGCGATGGCGATGCGCTGGCGCTGGCCGCCCGACAGCTTGACGCCGCGTTCACCCACATGCGCGTCCAGGCCCCGCCGCCCCTGGCTGTCCGACAGGTCGGGCACGAAACCGTCGGCCTCGGCCATGCGCAAGGCGGCTTGGATCTGATCCTCGGTCGCGTCGGGCCGGCCATAGGCGATGTTCTCGCGCACGGAGCGGTGCAGCAGCGAACTGTCCTGCGTCACCACACCAATCGCCGCGCGGAGGCTGTCCTGGGTGACGCGCCCGATCTCCTGACCGTCGATGGTGATGCGCCCGCCCTCGATGTCGTGGAACCGCAGCAGCAGGTTGATCAGCGTCGATTTCCCCGCGCCCGAGCGGCCCACCAATCCCACCCGCTCGCCCGGTTTCAGGTGCAGCGTCAGGTCGTCCAGCACCGCCATTGGCTGCGCGCCCTCCATCCCGCCATAGCGGAAGGTCACGCGGTCGAAATTCACCGCGCCGGGACCGGGGCGCAGCGGCACTGCGTCCGGCGCATCGCGCACCTCGCGCGGCAGGGCCAGGCTGGTGATGCCGTCCCGCACGGTGCCGATATTTTCAAACAACGCGGCGAATTCCCACATGATCCAATGCGCCATGTTGTTCAGCCGCAGCGCCAGCGGCACCGCGATGGCCACCGCGCCCACCGCGATCTGGTCCTGCGTCCAGAGCCACAGCCCCAGCCCTGCGACCGACACCACCAGCCAGACATTGATCAGGTTCAACGTGATATCTTGGATGCTGGACAGGCGCATCTGGCTGTAGACGGTCTGCAGGAACCGGTCCATGCCATGGCGCATCCAGCGTTCTTCCCGGTCGGAATGCGAGAACAGTTTGACCGTCGCTATGTTGGTATAGCTGTCGACGATCCGGCCCGTCATCCCGCTGCGGGCATCGGCCTGCGCCTGCGCCACGCGGCCAAGCCGGGGCACGATCTGCCACAGCATCACCCCGTAGGAAATCGCCCAGAGTAGGAAGGGCACCGCCAGCCGCCAATCCTGGCTGGCCGCCAGCGCCAAGGCGCCCAGAAAGTAGATCAGGACATAGCTGCCTACGTCCATGATCTTCATCGCGACCTCGCGCACCGCCAGCGAGGTTTGCATCAGACGCTGCGCGATCCGGCCCGCGAATTCATCCTGGAAATAGCCCACCGACTGGCGCAGCAAGTAGCGGTGTGCCTGCCAGCGGATCCGCTGTGGGAAATTGCCCATCAGCGACTGGTGCAGGATCAGCGTGCTGACCAGATTCAGCAGCGGCATCACGACCAGGAGCACCCCGGCCATGATCGCGATCCGCGGGCCCTCCTGTGCCCAGAACAGGTCGCGCGGCGTGTCGGACAGGCGGTCGATCATCTCTCCCAGCCAGCCGAACAGCATCACCTCGATGACGGCGATCAGGCCGGAACCGATGGCCAGCGCCACCAGCCAGGGCAGCGCGCCGCGGCTGTAATGCAGGACGAAACGCCACAGCGACCGCGGCGGCATCGCGGGCGGCTGGTCAGGATAGGGGTCGATGCGACGCTCGAACCAGGCGAACATGGCGCTGCCTCATGCTGGGAACCGGAAGGGAGACGAAGTGCTCACCCGCCCCTGCTCCAGAGTCAAGCCGCGCGGCCGTGATCTTTCGGCCGCCTTGGAACGGCGGCGGCAGATCGGCGTTGAAGAGACAGCAAATCCAACACCCAACGAAAAGGCGTCCCGATGACCATCAATTCGCTCAAAGACCTCTATGTGGACCAACTGAAGGACCTCTATTCGGCCTGCAAGCAGTCCATGCCCGTTGTCACCGAAATGGGCCGCGCCGCCACCTCGCGCGAGCTATCCGAGGCTCTGATTGCCGGCAACCAGGGCATCGCCCGTGGGATGGAAACGCTGGCGCAACTGTGCAGCAACCATGGCGTCGATCCGACCGGCGAACATTGCAAGGGCATGGAAGGCCTGGTGGCCGAGGCGCGCAAGCATGGGCTGGAGACGCAGTACGGCGACGACGACACCCGCGACGCGTCGATCATCACCCAGTACCAGCGCCTGACCCATTACGCGATCGCCGGCTATGGCTGCGTGCGCAGCTTTGCCAACCGCCTTGGCCTGGACGAGGATGGCGCGGCCCTGCAGGAATGCCTGGACCACACCCGCGACGGCGACAAGCACATGACCCGCATCGCAGAAGGCGGCGTGAACCAGGCCGCGGCCGAGAGCTGATATCTCCGTCTCTGCGGGATGGCAGATAACTTAGAAAGGCCGGCAGCATTCGCTGCCGGCCTTTCGCATTTACAGGTTCCCGGCCGACATCTCGCGGGCGATATGGTCGGCCTGGCGGATCGCCAGCGCCACGATGGTCAGCGTGGGGTTTTCCGACGCGCCGGTGGTGAACTGGCTGCCATCGGACACGAACAGGTTGGCGATGTCATGCGTCTGCCCCCACCGGTTGACGACGCCGTCCTGGGCCTTTTCCGACATGCGGTTGGTGCCCAGGTTGTGGGTCGAGGGATAGGGCGGGGTCGGCAGCGTGCGCGTCGCCCCCACCGCCTTGTAGAGCGCCTGGCCCTGCGCATAGGCATGGTTGCGCATGGCCACGTCGTTCGGATGGTCGCTGAAATTGACATTGGCCACCTTCAGGCCGAACTTGTCCTCGACATCCGACAAGGTGACCCGGTTGGTTTCCTGCGGCATGTCCTCGCCCACGATCCACAGGCCGGCCGTGTATTCATAGGCGTCCAGCGCGGTGGTGAATTCGCGGCCCCAGCTGCCCGGATCTAGGAAGGCGGCCATGAAGGGCAGGCCCAGGGACAGCGTCTCCAGCTCGTAACCGCCGACGAAACCGCGCGACGGATCGTGTCGCGCCTCGTCCTGGATGATGCCGGCCATGGTCGTGCCCCGCCACATCCGCACGGGCTTTTCAAAGGTCGCATAGACCGACCCCGTCGTGTGCCGCATGTAGTTGCGCCCGACCTGCCCCGAGCTGTTGGCCAGCCCGTCCGGGAACATGCTGCTGGCCGAATTCAGCAGCAGGCGGGGGCTTTCAAAGCTGTTGCCCGCCACCGCCACGATCCGGGCGGCCTGCATCTGCAAATTGCCATCCTTGTCGAAATACTCGACGCCCGTCACGCGGCCCTGGTCGTTGTGCAGGATGCGTGCGACATGGGAATGGTCACGCACCTCCAGGTTGCCGGTCGCCTCGCCTTTGGGGATGTCGGTATAGGCGGCCGACCACTTGGCGCCCCATTTGCAGCCCTGAAAACAAAAGCCGGTCTGCTGGCAGGCCGGGCGGTCGTCATAATCGGCGCTGTTGATCGCCATCTTGCCGGTATGAACCTCCTTGTAGCCGATCGCGCGGGCGCCGGCCTCGAAGACCTTGAAGTTGTTGTTCCCCGGCAGCCCGGCCCGGTCACCGGTGCGGGTCACGCCCAGCTTGGTCTCGGCCTTCTCATACCACGGGGCCATCTCGGCCGCGTCGATGGGCCAGTCCAGCAGGTTCGCGCCCTCGACAGCCCCATAGGTGGTCAAGGCCCTCCATTCATGCTCCTGAAATCGGATCGAGGCGCCGGCCCAGTGGGTCGTCGTGCCGCCGACCGCCTTCACGATCCAGGCCGGAAGCCCGCTGAAGTCCTTGGCCACCCGCCAGTCGCCGCTGGTTGTGCGCGGATCGGTCCAGGCAAGCTGGCCAAAGCTCTCCCATTCGTCGTTGATGTAATCCTCGGGCAGGTAACGCCCGCCGGCCTCCAGGGCCACGACCTTGACGCCCTTCTGGGCCAGTTCGTTGGCCAGGACGCCGCCGCCCGCACCGGTGCCGATGATGACGACCACATTATTGTCGCTCAGATCGAATTTTGCTGCTGTTGCCATGGTCCGAGCCTCCTTACAGCCAGTCGATGTCGTCGAAGCCACGGTCGATGTAACCGCCCTGGGAGAAGCTCTCACCCTCGTAGCCGAAGATCGGCCAGACCTCTTTCTGGTTGTAGAGGCCCGTCACCAGGCCGCCCCTGACCGTCTGGAAGAAGGCGCTGTCCTGGACGCTGCGCAGGATCGCGACCCGGTCATCCTCCCAACCGGCCGCAAGATAGTTGTCGAACCCCGCAGCTTGTGCCGCGGCATCCAGCGCGGCGACACCTTCCGCGACCATGGCCTTGCTGTCCTGGCTGTCATAGCCCTTGACCGCGATGGCATAAAAGCGGTCGCCGACACGGTCATGCGGATAGATGTCGCGGGCCATCTGCAGCAGCGTCGCCATCTCGTGTTCGCTGATCACGGTGACCTCGACCGCCCAGGCCGCGTCGGGTGCGGCGACAAAGCCGGCACCCGTCACCGCCAAGGCTCCGGCCGCCACGGCGCGCGACAACAGCGCACGCCGGGTCAGCCCCTGTTTCTTCAGTTGGGACATGGTTCCTCCTCCCTGTTATGCCCGTGCCGCCCCCTCCCCCAAGGGATCGACAAGGGAATTACTTGTAGCGGCCGCCCCGCTGCAGGACCTCGATCTCGTAGCCGTCGGGGTCCTTGATGAAGAAAAAGCGCGCGATCACCTCGCCGCCCGGCGCGAAATCCACCAGCTTGCGCGGCGCCAGGCCAGCCTCCGTCAGATTGGCATGCAGGGTATCGACATCCTGAACCGAGAAGGCGACGTGGCCATAGCCATCGCCCAAGTCATAGGGCTCGGTCCGCCCCTTGTTGACCGTCAGCTCCAGCTCGGTCTCGCTCTCGTCATTGGCAAGGTAGATCAGCGTGAAGCTGTCGAAATCCAGCCGCTCGGCAACCTTCAACCCAAAGCACCGGTCATAGAATTCGACCGAGCGCGCTTCGTCCAGGACGCGGATCATCGAGTGGATGTACTTGGCCATCGGGGCCTCCCTTGCTTGCCTTATGGATCAAGCCTAGGAAATCGCGCGAGCGGCCGGGTAGTATCAGATTACTACAGGCGCAATTTTACGATCACTCGGCCGCGATGGCCGCTGGCATGACGTCCTCTTCGCCCAGATGGATCGTGCAGGCGCAGCGCAGAAGCGAGGTGAAGTTGCGCGCCTCGCCATGAAGCTCCAGAACCTCAGCGTGCAGCTTGGAGATGAAGGCCGGCGTTGTGACGCCCTCCCGCGCCGCGATCCGGTCCAGGATATGCCAGAAGGCGCGCTCCAGCCGGATCGAGGTCGACTGCCCGTTCAGGCGCAGGCGCCGTGTCACTGTCTCGTAGCGATCCGGGTGCTGCCCCGCAAAGATCTGGCACATCAGCTTGATCTCGTCCTGTCCTGAGATCCCAGTGTCGCTGGAACCGGGCCGCCGGTCAACGCGACTTTTGGTCATGCCCATATAGCAAAAGAGCCGCCCTGAAGGGCGGCTCTCGATGCGGCATTCCATAGGATCAGCCGGCGTTGCTGCTGCGGCCGCCGGGGCGGCGCAGCGGGATCATCACTCGATGATCTTGGATACGACGCCTGCGCCGACGGTGCGGCCGCCTTCGCGGATGGCGAAGCGCAGCTTCTCTTCCATGGCGATCGGGGCGATCAGCTCGACCTCGAACTTCAGGTTGTCGCCCGGCATCACCATCTCGGTGCCTTCCGGCAGGCGGACGGTCCCGGTCACGTCCGTGGTGCGGAAGTAGAACTGCGGGCGGTAGTTCGCGAAGAACGGCGTGTGACGGCCGCCTTCTTCCTTGGTCAGGATATAGGCCTCGGCCTCGAACTTGGTGTGCGGGTTCACCGACTTGGGCTTGCACAGCACCTGGCCGCGCTCGACGCCGTCGCGGTCGATGCCGCGCAGCAGCACGCCCACGTTGTCGCCTGCCTCACCGCGGTCCAGCAGCTTGCGGAACATCTCGACGCCCGTGCAGGTGGTCTTGCGGGTGTCGCGGATGCCCACGATCTCCAGTTCGTCGCCCACGTTGACGGCGCCACGCTCGATGCGGCCGGTCACCACGGTGCCGCGGCCCGAGATCGAGAACACGTCCTCGATCGGCATCAGGAAGGGCTGGTCCACGGCGCGCTCGGGCGTCGGGATGTATTCGTCGACGGCGGCGATCAGCGCGCGGATCGAGTTCTCGCCGATCTCGGGATCGCGGCCTTCCATCGCGGCCAGCGCCGAACCCTTGATGATCGGGATGTCGTCGCCCGGATAGTCGTAGGAGGACAGAAGCTCGCGGACTTCCATCTCGACCAGTTCCAGCAGCTCCTCGTCATCCACCTGGTCGACCTTGTTCAGGTAGACGACCATGTAGGGGATGCCCACCTGGCGACCCAGCAGGATGTGCTCGCGCGTCTGCGGCATCGGGCCGTCGGCGGCGTTCACGACCAGGATCGCGCCGTCCATCTGGGCGGCACCGGTGATCATGTTCTTCACGTAGTCGGCGTGGCCCGGGCAGTCCACGTGCGCATAGTGGCGCGACTCGGACTCGTATTCCACATGCGCGGTCGAGATCGTGATCCCGCGGGCCTTCTCTTCGGGCGCGCCGTCGATCTGGTCATAGGCGCGGAATTCGCCGAAATACTTCGTGATCGCAGCCGTCAGCGTCGTCTTGCCGTGGTCAACGTGACCGATGGTCCCGATGTTGACGTGCGGTTTCGTCCGTTCAAACTTTGCCTTTGCCATGGAATGGCTCCTTGTTCGTCAATGCAGGTAAAGTGGCGGGGCCGAGGCCCCGCCGCAAGATCACGCGTATTTCTTCTGGATCTCGTCCGAGATGTTCTGCGGCACGGCCTCGTAGTGGTCGAACTGCATCGAGAACACGGCCCGGCCAGACGACATCGAACGCAGGTTGTTGATGTAGCCGAACATGTTGGCCAGCGGCACGAAGGCGTCGATGACATTGGCGTTGCCGCGGCTGTCTTGGCCACGCACCATGCCGCGACGGCTGGTCAGGTCGCCGATGATCGAACCGGTGTATTCCTCCGGCGTCACCACCTCGACCTTCATGATCGGCTCCAGCAGCTTGGCGCCGGCCTTGCGCAGGCCTTCGCGCATCGCGGCACGGGCCGCGATCTCGAATGCCAGCACCGAGGAGTCGACGTCGTGGAACGCACCATCCGTCAGGGCGACCTTGAAGTCGATCACCGGGAAGCCCGCCAGCGGGCCCGAGTCCATCACCGACTTGATGCCCTTTTCGACACCCGGGATGTATTCCTTGGGCACGGCGCCGCCCACGATCTTGCTTTCGAACGAATAGCCTTCGCCCGGCTCGGTCGGGGTGATCGTCAGCTTCACGCGCGCGAACTGGCCGGTACCACCGGTCTGCTTCTTGTGCGTGTAGTCGATGTCGGCCTGGGTCGAGATCGTTTCACGATAGGCCACCTGCGGGGCACCGATGTTCGCCTCGACCTTGAACTCGCGCTTCATGCGGTCGACCAGGATGTCGAGGTGAAGTTCGCCCATGCCCTTCATGATCGTCTGGCCCGACTCGATGTCGGTCTCGACGCGGAAGGACGGGTCCTCGGCCGACAGGCGCTGAAGGGCCAAGCCCATCTTCTCCTGGTCGGCCTTCGACTTGGGCTCGACGGCGATCTCGATCACCGGCTCGGGGAAGGTCATCGTTTCCAGAACGACGGGGCTGGCGGGATCGCAAAGCGTGTCGCCCGTGGTCGTGTCCTTCAGACCGGCCAGCGCGATGATGTCGCCTGCAAAGGCTTCCTCGATTTCCTCGCGGTTGATCGAGTGCATCATCATCATGCGGCCGACGCGCTCGCGCTTGCCCTTGGTGGCGTTCAGCATCTGATCGCCCTTCTTCATCACGCCTGAATAGATGCGCGTGAAGGTCAGCGAGCCGACGAAGGGGTCGTTCATGATCTTGAAGGCCAGGCCCGAGAAGGGCTGGCTGTCATCGGCGCGACGCTCAATGTTGCGCGTCTCGCTCTCGTCGCCCGGCGTGAAGCCCATATAGGCGGGCACGTCCAGCGGCGAGGGCAGGAAGTCGATGACCGAGTTCAGCAGCGGCTGCACGCCCTTGTTCTTGAACGCGGAGCCGGCGGTGACCGGGAAGAAGGACAGCGACAGCGTGCCCTTGCGGATCAGACCGCGCAGGGTAGCCTCGTCGGGCTCGGTGCCGTCCAGATAGGCTTCCATCGCGGCATCGTCCTGCTCGACGGCCAGCTCGATCAGGTTCGAGCGCCACTCGTCGGCCAGGTCCTTCAGGTCGTCGCGGATCGGCTGACGGATCCAGCTGGCGCCAAGGTCTTCACCCTGCCACACCCACTCTTCCATCTTGATCAGGTCGACGATGCCTTCCAGCTTGTCCTCGGCGCCGATCGGGAATGCGATCGGGCAGGGAATGCCGCCGGTGCGGTCCTTGATCATGCGGACGCAGTTGAAGAAGTCCGCGCCGATCTTGTCCATCTTGTTGACGAAGACGATACGCGGAACCTTGTAGCGGTCGGCCTGGCGCCAGACGGTCTCGGTCTGCGGCTCGACGCCGGCGTTGGCGTCCAGCAGGCAGATCGCGCCGTCCAGAACAGCCAGCGAACGCTCGACTTCGATGGTGAAGTCGACGTGGCCCGGCGTGTCGATGATGTTGAAGCGGTACTTGGTGTCCGAAGTCCCCTCGGTGGTGGGGTCTTCCTGGCGCTGCCAGAACGTGGTGGTCGCGGCAGACGTGATCGTGATGCCGCGCTCCTGCTCTTGCTCCATCCAGTCCATGGTCGCGGCGCCATCATGCACTTCGCCGATCTTGTGCGACTTGCCGGTGTAGAAAAGGATGCGCTCGGTCGTCGTCGTTTTCCCGGCATCGATGTGGGCCATGATGCCAAAGTTGCGATAACGCGGAAGCTGATATTCGCGTGCCATGGGTCGGATCCTTTCGCCTTACCAGCGGTAGTGGCTGAACGCCTTGTTGGCGTCGGCCATCTTGTGCGTGTCTTCGCGCTTCTTGACGGCGGTGCCGCGGCCGTTGACCGCATCGGACAGCTCGCCCGCCAGGCGCTCTTCCATCGTGTTCTCGTTGCGCTTGGCGGCGGCCGTGATCAGCCAGCGGATGGCCAGCGCCTCGCGGCGGGTCGGGCGAACCTCGACCGGGACCTGGTAGGTGGCACCACCGACGCGGCGCGAACGCACCTCGACCGAAGGTTTCACGTTTTCCAGCGCCTCGTGGAAGACTTCGATCGGCTCGCGCTTCAGGCGGGTCTGCACGCGCTCCAGCGCGCTGTAGACGATCCGCTCGGCGGTCGATTTCTTGCCGTCAACCATCAGGTTGTTCATGAATTTGGTCAGCACGCGATCGCCAAATTTGGCGTCGGGCAGGACTTCGCGCTTTTCAGCGGCGTGACGACGGGACATTGATGCCTCTCCTTACTTCGGACGCTTCGCGCCGTATTTCGAACGACGCTGGCGACGATCCTTGACGCCCTGGGTATCCAGCACACCGCGCAGGATGTGGTAACGGACACCCGGAAGGTCTTTCACGCGGCCGCCGCGGATCAGCACGACGCTGTGTTCCTGCAGGTTGTGCTTTTCGCCCGGAATGTAGGAGATGACCTCGAAGCCATTCGTCAGGCGGACCTTGGCCACCTTACGCATAGCGGAGTTCGGTTTCTTCGGCGTCGTGGTGTAGACGCGCGTGCAGACGCCGCGCTTCTGCGGGCAGCCCTGAAGGTGCTGCGACTTCGAGCGCTGCACTTTCGGCTGCCGCGGTTTGCGGATCAGCTGTTGGATCGTCGGCATTCGGTTCCCCGTCTTGCTCTGTCAATACTCGCAACCGATCTGGTTGCGCCGCTTCTCGACGGCATCTTGCGCGAATCGCAAAATACCAAGCCCGTCCGGCCCAAAAGGGGCTGACGGGCGTAATTCCAGAGGATCGGGGCGATTCGGCCCGGATCGTGACCTCACAGGTTCTGGTTCCCGAAACGGTTTCCCGCCGGGTAGCGGGGCTATAAGGGGAATCCTTGGTGCTGTCAACCTGGGCGCCCCTGCCCCGCCCTGCTCCTGTCCGTCAGCCAAGCCGCGCCGCAAGCTCGCTCAGCGCCGCCCGGGTCACGCCAAAGCGCTGGCGCAGCAGCCGGTTCAGCGTCGCCTCCTCCGGCTGCCAGGGAAGACCCGGCCCCATGTCTCCCGAGTCGCTGTCGCCGTGGATCGACCGGAGGAACATCAGCGGCCTGTTGACCTGCACGCAGGGCATCCATTGGGCCAGCTGGGCATGGTTGTAGTTCAGCGCGGTTTCGGGCGCGTCGGGAGACAGGAAGATCGTCAGCGCGACCCCCATATTGTGGCAAAGGCGCGGGGTGATCTTCAACTGCCCCTCCTTGACCTCGATCATCAGGCCGCGCCCATAGTCCAGCGCCAGCTTGCCTTCGGACTTCCACAGCGCCTTCACCTTGCGAAAGTCGCGCCGGGTCTCGCCCACGTAATCCACGGCCACCGCGTCGTCGTCGTCATGCCGGAAATGGCCGATCACCTCGGCCGAAGGGTCGACATGCGGCGCCACGGCGGCGCGGCAGGCCTGCAGGTGAAACTCCATCGGCGGCACCAGCTCCAGCCGCAGCTGGGGCAGCTGCCGGCACAGCTCGTGCAGCCGGCCCAGCCATGGCTCGGGCAGGTCCGGGCCGGTCATCACCACCAGCGTAAAATCGGGGTCCGTCTGCGCCTGCCATCCCGGCACAGCGACGGTCGTGAACCACTGCCAGCGGCGTTCCAGGCGGTCCGGGTCGTAAAGATAGGCGCGCCGCGCCTCGATCGTGTCATGTTCGACCTGATAGCCCCGCAGCCCCAGATAGGAAAAACGGCACAATCCCAGCATCTGCACCCGCATCAGTGCCGCCGTCCCAGTTGAGCCTCGCGCCAGATCGTGTAGATCCCCGCGCCGATCACCAGCCCGGATCCCACCCATGTCCATAGGTCCGGCCAGTCGCCGAACACCACCAGCCCCAGAAGGATCGCCGCCAGCAGCGAGGTATAGCGGAAGGGCGCGACGGCCGAGATCTCTCCGACCCGCATGGCGGCGACCGCGCTGATATAGCCCACCGTCAGAAAGCTGCCGCTGAGGATCAGCAGCAGGACGTGCTGCACATCGGGCATGATCCAGCCCTGCGCCAGGCTGAGAAGGAACCCTGTCAGCGTCACCAGGACCGCGGCGTAGAAGGCGATGGTGGTGGAACTGACCTCGCGCCCGAACTGCCGCGTGGCCAGGTCCCGCAGCGCGACCATCAGCATGGCGGCCAGCGCCACAAGCGACCAGATCCCGAAGGTGCCGCTGCCCGGCCGCAGGATGATCAACACCCCCGCCATACCGACGCCCACGGCGACCAGCCGCCGCCAGCCGAGACTTTCCTTGAAGAACAGCGCCGCGCCCAGCATCACCACGAGCGGCAGCGACTGCATGACCGCGGTGAGGTCGCCGATCGCCATGCGCTGCAGGGCGTTCAGGAACAGCAGCGTGGACGCCACCTCGCCCACCAGCCTCAGGATCATGGGCATGCGCGCGCGGCGGTCGATGCGCCACTGCAGCCCGCCGCTGCGCGAGGCCAGCACGACCAGCGCCGCCATCACGAAAAGCCCCCGCAGGGTGATCGCCTGATAGAGCGGCATGTCCTGCGTCACGAACTTGATGACCGCGTCGTTGCAGGAAAACCCCATCATCGACAGCGTCATCAGCCCCGCCCCGCGCAGGTTGTCGCCCGGCTGCAGGGGCTGCGTCTGGATGGAGGCGGGCCGGACCCGGCGAGAGGGAGAGATCAGGGGCGTGCGCATGAGGGGGAACGGCCTTGGATGCTTCCCCCGAAGGGTTAGGCCCCGGCCCTGCCCCAGGCAAGCGTCAAGATTCACGTCCTGCAAGAATGTGGGGCCTTCATGCAGAAAGGCCCGGCTTGGGGGCCGGGCCTTTCACAGGTCGTGCGGGTCGGATCACTCCTCGCCGTTGGTTTCCGGCAGATCGGCGATCGCGCTGTCGGTCATCGTCTCGGGCGCCGTGGTGCCCATGGTGGGCTCGGGCGCGGCCAGGGCGGCAGCCGCCTCGGCCTCGGCCCGACGGGCCTCGATCACCTCGGCATCCCGCTCGGTCGCGATGCGGCGCACGCGGCTGGTCGCGCCACCGGTGCCGGCCGGGATCAGGCGGCCGACGATGACGTTCTCCTTCAGGCCGACAAGCTTGTCGCGCTTGCCCTGAACGGCCGCCTCGGTCAGCACCCGCGTCGTTTCCTGGAACGAGGCCGCCGAAATGAAGCTGCGGGTCTGCAGCGAAGCCTTGGTGATGCCCAGCAGCACCGGCTCGCCCGAGGCCCTGCGGCCCCCGCGCGCTTCGATCTTGGCGTTCTCTTCCTCGAACTCGTCGCGCTCCACGTGCTCGCCCTTCAGCAGCGTGGTGTCGCCGCTGTCCAGGATCTCGATCTTCTGCAGCATCTGGCGAACGATCACCTCGATGTGCTTGTCGTTGATCTTCACGCCCTGCAGTCGATAGACGTCCTGCACCTCGTCGATGAGATAGTCGGCCAGGGCCTCGATCCCCATGATGCGCAGGATGTCATGCGGCGCCGGGTTGCCGTCCATGATATAGTCACCCTTCTGCACGAAGTCGCCTTCCTGCACCGGGATGTGCTTGCCCTTGGGCACCATGTACTCGACCGGAGCGACGCCTTCCTCGGCGGCCTCGATGCTGATGCGGCGCTTGTTCTTGTAGTCCTTGCCGAACCGCACATAGCCGTCGATTTCCGCGATGATCGCGTGATCCTTGGGACGACGGGCCTCGAACAGTTCCGCCACGCGGGGAAGACCCCCGGTGATGTCCTTGGTCCGGGCGCCTTCGCGCGGAATGCGCGCCACCACGTCGCCGGGGCGGATGTCCTGGCCGTCCTCGACCGACAGCACGGCATCCACCGACATCGGATAGCTGACCGGATTGCCTTGGTCGTTGCGCACCGGTTCGCCGCTGGCGTCCATGATGATGATCTCGGGCTTGAGGTCGTTGCCCTTGGGCGCCGACCGCCAGTCGGTCACGATCTTCTGGGTCATGCCGGTCGCGTCGTCGGTCTCGTCGCGGACCGAGATCCCCGACATCAGGTCGACGAACTTGGCCATGCCGCCCTTCTCCGCGATGATCGGCAGGGTATAGGGGTCCCATTCGAACAGCTTGGCGCCGCGGATGACGCGCTCGCCTTCCTTCACGAACAACTTCGAGCCGTAGAACAGCTTGTGGCTGGCGCGTTCCTGCCCCTGGTCGTCCATGACGATCAGCTGCATGTTGCGCGACATCACGACCTGCTCGCCATTGGCGTTGGCTAGGATGCTTTCGTTGCGGAACTGGACCGTGCCCTCGTGCGAAGCGGCCTGGAACGACTGCTGGCCACCCTGCGCGATGCCGCCGATGTGGAAGGTCCGCATCGTCAGCTGCGTGCCGGGTTCGCCGATCGACTGCGCGGCGATGATGCCGACAGCCTCGCCGATGTTGACCAGCGTGCCGCGGGCCAGGTCGCGGCCATAGCAGAGCGCGCAGATCCCGTCCTCGGATTCGCAGGTCAGGGCCGACCGGATGCGCACGGACTGCACGCCCGCCACTTCGATGGCGTCGGCCTTGCGTTCGTCGATCACCTCGTTGGCGCGGATGATGATCTCGTCCTCGCCCGGAACCAGCACGTCTTCGGCAGCGGTCCGGCCCAGAACGCGCTCGCTCAGCGGGCTGATGACCTCGCCGTCGTTGACCGCGGCCGAGGCCGTGATCGCGCGTTCGGTGCCACAGTCGTGCTCGCGGATGATGCAGTCCTGCGCCACGTCGACCAGGCGACGGGTCAGGTAACCCGAGTTCGCCGTCTTCAACGCGGTGTCCGACAGACCCTTCCGGGCGCCGTGGGTCGAGTTGAAGTATTCAAGAACGGTCAGACCTTCCTTGAAGTTCGAGATGATCGGCGTCTCGATGATCTCGCCCGAGGGCTTGGCCATCAGGCCGCGCATGCCGCCCAGCTGCTTCATCTGGTTGACCGAGCCACGGGCACCCGAATGTGCCATCATGTAGACCGAGTTCGGCTCCATTTCGGCGCCCTTCTCGTCGCGCTTGCTGGACGAGATGGTGGACATCATGGCCTCGGTCACCCGGTCGTTGCACTTCGACCAGGCGTCCACGACCTTGTTGTACTTCTCGCCCTGGGTGATCAGGCCGTCCAGGTACTGCTGCTCGAATTCCTTGACCTGGTCCTGGACCTCCTCGACGATCGACCACTTGTTGTCGGGCACGACCATGTCGTCCTTGCCGAAGCTGATGCCGGCACGGAAGGCCTCCTTGAAGCCCAGGCCCATGATCTGGTCGCAGAAGATCACCGATTCCTTCTGGCCGCAGTAGCGGTAGACGGTGTCGATGACGTGCTGCACGTCCTTCTTGCGCAGCAGGCGGTTCACCAGCTCGAAGGGCGCCTTGGCGTTCATCGGCAGGATCGCACCGACCCGCATGCGGCCCGGCGTGGTCTCGTAGCGCTTGAGGACCTCGTTGCCGTTCTCGTCGATCTGCTTGATGCGCGCGGTGATCTTGGCGTGCAGATGCACCTCGCCCGCGGCCAGGGCGTGCTCGACCTCGTCCACGTTGGCGAAGGCCATGCCCTCGCCCTTCATGCCCTCACGCATCATCGTGACGTAATAGATGCCCAGGACCATGTCCTGCGACGGCACGATGATCGGCGCGCCGTTGGCGGGCGACAGCACGTTGTTGGTCGACATCATCAGGACGCGCGCTTCCAGCTGCGCTTCCAGCGACAGCGGAACGTGCACGGCCATCTGGTCGCCGTCGAAGTCGGCGTTGAAGGCCGAACAGACCAGCGGGTGCAGCTGGATCGCCTTGCCTTCGATCAGGATCGGCTCGAAGGCCTGGATACCAAGACGGTGCAGCGTGGGCGCACGGTTCAGCAGGACCGGGTGCTCGCGGATGACCTCGTCCAGGATGTCCCAAACCTCGGGGCGTTCCTTCTCGACCAGCTTCTTGGCCTGCTTGACGGTGCTGGACAGACCCTTCGCCTCAAGCCGCGAATAGATGAACGGCTTGAACAGCTCCAGCGCCATTTTCTTGGGCAGGCCGCACTGGTGCAGCTTCAGCTCGGGGCCGGTCACGATGACCGAACGACCCGAAAAGTCGACGCGCTTGCCCAGAAGGTTCTGGCGGAAGCGGCCCTGCTTGCCCTTCAGCATGTCCGACAGCGACTTCAGCGGGCGACGGTTGTTGCCCGTGATGACGCGGCCGCGACGGCCGTTGTCGAACAGCGCATCGACAGATTCCTGCAGCATCCGCTTTTCGTTGCGGACGATGATGTCGGGCGCACGCAGCTCGATCAGCCGCTTGAGGCGGTTGTTCCGGTTGATCACCCGGCGATAGAGGTCGTTCAGGTCCGAGGTCGCGAAGCGGCCGCCGTCCAGCGGGACCAGCGGGCGCAGTTCCGGCGGGATGACCGGGATCACCGTCAGGACCATCCATTCCGGACGGTTGCCCGATTCCAGGAAGCTCTCGACGATCTTCAGCCGCTTGATGATCTTCTTGGGCTTCAGCTCGCCGGTGGCGGCCTTCAGGTCCTCGCGCAGCTGGTCGGCGGTCGCCGCCAGGTCGATGTTGGCCAGCATCGCTCGGATGGCTTCCGCACCGATATCCGCCTGGAAGGCGTCGGCTCCAAAGTTATCCTGCGCGTCCAGGTACTCTTCCTCGGACAGAAGCTGGCCATAGGTCAGGTCGGTCAGACCCGGCTCGATGACGACATAGTTCTCGAAGTAGAGGATCCGCTCCAGGTCCCGCAGCGTCATGTCCAGCATCAGGCCGATGCGCGACGGCAGCGACTTCAGGAACCAGATATGCGCGACGGGCGCTGCCAGTTCGATATGGCCCATCCGCTCGCGGCGGACCTTCTGCAGGGTCACCTCGACGCCGCATTTCTCGCAGACCAGGCCGCGATACTTCATGCGCTTGTACTTGCCGCACAGGCACTCATAGTCCTTGATCGGACCAAAGATGCGCGCGCAGAACAGGCCGTCACGCTCGGGCTTGAACGTGCGGTAGTTGATGGTCTCGGGCTTCTTCACCTCGCCGAAGGACCAGGCCAGAATTTCTTCGGGCGAGGCCAGCGAGATCTTGATTTCATTGAACTGCCGCGGCGGGGCCAGCGGGTTCAGGGGGTTGGTGGCGAGTTCCTGGTTCATTCTCAATTCCTAATGAAGGGCACGGAGGAAGGGGTGGTGAGGGGATGCCCCCTCACTCCTCCTCGTCCGCATCCAGGAGTTCCATGTTGAGGCCCAGACCCCGGACCTCCTTGACCAGCACGTTGAACGATTCCGGCACGCCAGCCTCGAAGTTGTCCTCGCCCTTGACGATGGACTCGTAGACCTTGGTGCGGCCGGCGACGTCGTCCGACTTGACGGTCAGCATTTCCTGCAGCGTGTAGGCGGCACCGTAGGCTTCCAGCGCCCAGACCTCCATCTCGCCAAGACGCTGGCCACCGAACTGGGCCTTGCCGCCCAGGGGCTGCTGCGTGACAAGGCTGTACGGACCCGTGGAACGGGCGTGCATCTTGTCATCGACTAGGTGGTGCAGCTTGAGGACGTACTTCATCCCCACGGTGACCTTGCGGGCGAACTGCTCGCCCGTGCGGCCATCGAAGACCACCGACTGACCCGAGGTGTCGAACCCGGCGCGCGTCAGCGCGTCGTTCACGTCGGCCTCCTTGGCGCCGTCGAAGACCGGCGTCGCGATCGGCACGCCCGTGCGCACCGTTCCGGCGTGCTCGCGCAGCGTCTCGTCGTCCAGGCTGTCGAACATCTCGGCATAGAGCTCGTCACCATAGCCGATGCGCATCGCCTCGCGAACCGGGGTCATGTCGCCATTGCGGCGATAATCTTCCAGCGCCTCGTCGATCTTGAGGCCCAGGGCGCGGCTGGCCCAGCCCATGTGGGTTTCCAGGATCTGGCCCACGTTCATGCGCGAAGGCACGCCCAGAGGGTTCAGAACCAGGTCGACGGGAGTGCCGTCCGCCAGGAACGGCATGTCCTCCATCGGGACCACCTTGGACACGACGCCCTTGTTGCCGTGACGACCGGCCATCTTGTCGCCGGCCTGCAGCTTGCGCTTCACCGCGACAAAGACCTTGACCATCTTCATCACGCCCGGCGGCAGATCGTCGCCCTGACGGACCTTCTCGACCTTGTCCTCGAAGCGGGCTTCCAGCAGCTTCTTCTGGGTGTCGTACTGGCCGTTCAGCGCCTCGACTTCCTTGGCGATATCCTCTTCGGACACCGCCAGCTGCCACCACTGGCCGCGCGACAGCGTGCCCAGCAGGTCCTCGGTGATCTCGCTGTTGGCCTTCAGGCCCTTCGGACCCTTCAGCGCCACCTTGCCCAGGATCAGGGTCTTGAGACGCGCATAGATGTTGCGGTCCAGGATCGCCTGTTCGTCGTCACGGTCGCGGGCCAGACGCTCGACTTCCTCGCGCTCGATCTGCAGCGCGCGTTCGTCCTTGTCCACGCCGTGGCGGTTGAAGACGCGGACTTCCACGATGGTACCATAGGCACCCGGCGGAAGACGCAGCGAGGTGTCGCGAACATCGGATGCCTTTTCACCGAAGATGGCGCGCAGCAGCTTTTCTTCCGGCGTCATCGGGCTTTCGCCCTTGGGAGTGATCTTGCCCACCAGGATGTCGCCCGGCCCGACTTCGGCGCCGATATAGACGATGCCCGCCTCGTCGAGGTTGCGCAGTGCTTCCTCACCGACGTTCGGGATGTCGCGGGTGATCTCCTCGGGCCCAAGCTTGGTGTCGCGGGCCGCCACTTCGTATTCGTCGATATGGATCGAGGTGAACACGTCGTCGCGGTGGATCCGCTCACTGATCAGGATCGAGTCCTCGTAGTTGTAGCCGTTCCAGGGCATGAACGCGACAACCACATTCCGGCCGATGGCCAGTTCACCCTGATCGGTCGACGGACCGTCCGCGATGACCTGGTTGGCCACGACCTTTTCGCCCACCTTGACCAGCGGACGCTGGTTGATGGTCGAGGACTGGTTCGAACGCTTGAACTTGCGCAGACGATAGATGTCCACGCCCGCATCGCCCGAACCCATGTTCTCGGTCGCCCGGACCACGATCCGTTGCGCGTCGACCTGGTCGATGATGCCGCCGCGGCGTGCCATGATGGCCGCACCCGAATCGCGGGCCACGGTCGCTTCCATGCCGGTGCCCACAAACGGGGCCTCGGCGCGCAGAAGCGGCACGGCCTGACGCTGCATGTTCGACCCCATCAGCGCGCGGTTGGCGTCGTCGTTCTCGAGGAACGGGATCAGCGCCGCGGCGACCGAGACCAGCTGCTTGGGCGACACGTCGATCAGGTCGACAGCGTCCACCGGGTTCAGCATGAAGTCGCCCGCCTGACGGGTCGAGATCAGCTCGTCCACGAAGTTGCCTTCGCTATCCAGCGTCGCATTGGCCTGTGCCACGGTGTGGCGCATTTCCTCGGTCGCCGACATGTAGACGACGTCGTCGGTCACCTTGCCCTCGATCACCTTGCGGTACGGGGTTTCGATGAAGCCGTATTTGTTGACGCGTGCAAAGGTCGCAAGGCTGTTGATCAGACCGATGTTCTGGCCTTCGGGCGTCTCGATGGGGCACATCCGGCCGTAATGGGTCGGGTGAACGTCGCGAACCTCGAAACCCGCACGCTCGCGCGTCAGACCGCCCGGCCCGAGGGCCGACAGGCGACGCTTGTGCGTCACTTCCGACAGCGGGTTGGTCTGGTCCATGAACTGCGACAGCTGGCTGGAGCCGAAGAATTCACGAACCGCCGCCGCCGCCGGCTTGGCGTTGATCAGGTCCTGCGGCATGACGGTGTCGATCTCGACGCCGGACATGCGTTCGCGGATGGCACGCTCCATGCGCAGCAGGCCGACGCGGTACTGGTTTTCCATCAGCTCGCCGACCGAACGCACCCGGCGGTTGCCCAGGTGGTCGATGTCGTCGATCTCGCCCTTGCCGTCGCGCAGTTCCACCAGGCCGTGAACGCAGGCCACGATGTCCTCGGGGCGCAGCGTGCGCTGCGTATCAGGGGCGTCCAGGTCCAGGCGCATGTTCATCTTGACCCGGCCAACAGCCGAAAGGTCATAGCGCTCGCTGTCAAAGAACAGGCTGTTGAACAGGGTCTGCGCGGCCTCGACGGTGGGCGGCTCGCCTGGGCGCATGACGCGATAGATGTCCATCAGCGCGCCTTCGCGGCCCAGGTTCTTGTCCGCCGCCATGGTGTTGCGGATGTACGGACCCACGTTGACATGGTCGATATCCAGAACCGGGACCTCGGTGATGTCGTTGTCCAGCAGGACCTTCAGCAGGCCACCCGACAGCTCGCCGTCCTTGTTGTACTCGGCGGTGATCTCGTCACCGGCCTCGGCATAGATGAAGCCGGTCTGGTCATTGACCAGGTCCTTGGCGACAAAGCGGCCGACGATGCGCTCGAACGGCACGAACAGGTTCAGCTGTTCTTCCGTTTCCAGCAGCTTCTTGACCAGGCGGGGCGTGACCTTTTCGCCGGCCTTGGTGATGACCTCGCCGGTATCGGCGTTCACCAGGTCATAGGCGGGACGGGTGCCGCGCACGCGCTCGGGGAAGAAACGGGTGACCCAGCCTTGCTCGCGCCCCTCGCGGCGCAGGGTGTAGCTGACCGTTTCGTAGAAGGAATCCATGATGGCTTCCTGATCCATGCCCAGGGCATAGAGCAGCGTCGTCACAGGCAGCTTCCGGCGACGGTCGATCCGCGCGAACACCAGGTCCTTGGCGTCGAATTCAAAGTCGAGCCAGCTGCCGCGATAGGGAATGATCCGGCAGGCGAACAGCAGCTTGCCCGAGGAATGGGTCTTGCCGCGGTCATGGTCGAAGAACACGCCGGGCGAACGGTGCATCTGGCTGACGACCACGCGCTCGGTGCCGTTCACGATGAACGTGCCGTTCTGGGTCATCAGGGGCATGTCGCCCATGAAAACGTCCTGCTCCTTGATGTCCTTGACGGACTTCGCCCCGGTGTTCTCGTCGACATCGAACACGATCAGACGCAGGGTGACCTTCAGCGGCGCGGCATAGGTCATGTCGCGCTGCTGGCACTCGTCCACGTCGTATTTCGGGCGCTCCAGCTCGTATTTCACGAACTCCAGCGTCGCGGTCTCGTTGAAATCCTTGATCGGGAAGACCGACTGGAACACCCCCTGGATGCCGTCGCCATCGTTGTGGCCGGTCCCCTCGCCCGAGTTCAGGAACAGGTCATAGGAGGATTTCTGAACCTCGATCAGGTTCGGCATCTCCAGAACTTCACGGATGTTGCCATAGTAGCGCCGGATACGCTTTTGGCCGACATAAGCTTGCGCCATGGGGTCTAGTCACCTTTCGTCTTCGCGCGCGTTCCGGATCGGGGCACCCGGAACGGGCCTACGAATGCAGGGGTGAGGTTCCATTCGTGCCACGCGTCCCACCGCGCGGCTCCCGAACCTCGAACATGCCCTGAAGGAAGGTCTGGCAAGGAAACCGCCCTTCAAGACAGGTTCGGCAGGGACCGGGAAATCCCGGACCCTGCCCTTTCGACAACGGTCTTGCGACCGATTACTTCAGCTCGACCTTGGCGCCAGCCGCTTCGAGCTTCTTCTTGATCTCTTCGGCATCAGCCTTGGAAGCGCCTTCCTTGACCTTGCCACCGGCTTCGACCAAGTCCTTGGCTTCTTTCAGGCCCAGACCGGTGATGCCGCGCACTTCCTTGATCACGTTGATCTTGTTGGCGCCGGCGTCGGTCAGGACGACGTCGAACTCGGTCTTTTCTTCTTCGGCTTCGGCGCTTGCGGCCGGGCCAGCCATCATGACGGCGCCACCGGCGGCCGGCTCGATGCCATATTCGTCTTTCAGGATGGTCTTCAGTTCCTGGGCTTCCAGCAGGGTCAGGCCCACGATTTGTTCGGCGAGTTGTTTCAGGTCAGCCATTTTTCCGTTCTTTCCAGTTAGTGTTCCAACGTCGGGTCTTCAACCACACGCAGGGATCGGGTTGCTTACGCAGCCTCACGTTCCTCGAGGGTCGTGAGGATGCTCGCGATGTTCGAAGCAGGCGCGCCAATGGCACCGGCGATGTTGGAGGCAGGCGCACCGAGGCAGGACACGATCTGAGCGATGAGCTCTTCACGCGACGGCATCGAGGCGACGGCTTTCACACCGGCGGGGTCCAGCGCCGAGTCACCCATGGCACCGCCCAGGATCACGAAACGATCGTTGTCCTTGGCGTACTTGTCGGCGATCCGGGCCGCAGCGGTCGGATCTTCCGAATAGGTGATCACGGTCATGCCCGTCAGGTAGTCGGCGATGCTTGCGCAGGGCTTACCTTCCAGGGCGATCTTGGCGAGCTTGTTCTTGGCAACGCGAACGGAACCGCCGGCTTCGCGCATGCGCGCCCGCAGGTCCTGCATATGTGCAACCGTCATCCCCTCGTAGTGGGCAACCACCACGACGCCAGAGCTTTCAAAGATCTGGCCGAGTTCGTCGACCACCTGTTCTTTTTGTGCTCTATCCACGGTTTCACTCCAAGTAGGGGGTTTCCCCCCGCTCTCACTTTTCCCGGTCTCGAATGGGACCGGGTCGGGTCCGCTAGGGCAAGATCACCCGAAGGTCTGGACCTTCGGAAAAATGCTTCCCCATCTCAGGAAGGACATTAAGCGGGTTTCCCCGCACCCTCCGTCTCGGACAGGACGGGGCGGCTTGCGGCTGCCCCGTCATTCCCGACCTTGCGGCCGGGAAATTCTCAGTTGGCGGTCGCCGAGACGACGTCCACCGACACGCCCGGGCCCATGGTCGAGCTGATCGAGACCTTCTTCATGTAGGTCCCCTTCGCGCCCGTGGGCTTGGCACGGCTGACCGCGTCCACGAAGGCGCGCAGGTTCTGGGCCAGCTTGTCCTCGTCGAACGAGACCTTGCCGATGCCGGCATGGACAACGCCTGCCTTCTCGGCCTTGAACTGGACCTCACCGCCCTTGGCGGCGTTTACCGCACCGGTCACGTCCATGGTCACGGTGCCGACCTTGGGGTTCGGCATCAGGTTGCGCGGGCCCAGGATCTTGCCCAGACGGCCGACCAGCGGCATCATGTCCGGCGTCGCGATGCAACGGTCGAACTCGATCTTGCCGGACTGGATCGTCTCCATCAGGTCCTCGGCGCCGACGATGTCCGCACCGGCGGCCTTGGCTTCGTCAGCCTTGGGACCACGGGCGAAGACGGCGACGCGGACGTCCTTGCCGGTTCCGGCGGGCAGCGTGACCACGCCGCGGACCATCTGGTCGGCATGGCGCGGGTCGACGCCCAGGTTCAGCGCGATCTCGACGGTCTCGTCGAACTTGGCCGAGGCTGAGGTCTTGACCAGCTTGATCGCGTCTTCGACGGTCAGGTTGGACTTGCCTTCGAAGGCGGCGCGGGCCGCGGTCTTCTTCTTGGAAAACTTTGCCATGATCAGCCCCTCACCTCGATACCGATCGACCGGGCGGAACCGACGATGATCTTCATCGCGGCTTCGACGTCGTTCGCGGACAGGTCGGCCATCTTGGCTTCGGCGATCTCGCGCACCTGCTTGACGGTCACCGAACCGGCGTTCGTACGGCCAGGCTTGTCCGAACCCTTGGCGCGGTTGCGCTTGCCCACCGGCTTCAGGCCGGCGGCCTTCTTCAGCAGGAAGGACGCCGGGGGCGTCTTCGTCTCGAAGCTGAACGACTTGTCGGCGTAATAGGTGATCACGACGGGCACGGGCGAACCCTGCTCCATCTCCTGCGTGCGAGCGTTGAACTCTTTGCAGAAGGCCATGATGTTGATGCCGCGCTGACCCAGTGCGGGGCCGACGGGGGGCGACGGGTTCGCCTGACCCGCCTTGATCTGCAGCTTGAGGCTGCCAACTACTTTCTTGGCCATCTGGCCTTCTCCTTCATCATCAAGCCCGCGAAAGGGGCCGATTTAGCGGTGCGGCCCCTGTCCCGAAGGACCGGCGCCTCCCGCAGCCCATCACGCGGTCTTGGAGACCTGCGTGAATTCCAGTTCGACCGGCGTCGGCCGGCCAAAGATCGACACGGTGACCTTCACGCGCGACGAGATCTCGTCCACTTCCTCGACCATGCCAGAGAAGCCCTCGAACGGACCGTCGGTCACGTTCACCTTCTCGCCCACGTCAAAGCGGATCAGGTTGCGCGGCGCGGCGGGTTCGCCGTCGACCGAGCGGTTCAGCATCGCGTTCACCTCATCGTCGCGCATCGGCATCGGCTTGCCCTGCGCGCCAAGGAAACCGGTGACGCGGTTGATCGAATTGACCAGGTGATAGGTGCGGTCCGACATGTCCATGTGCACCAGCACATAGCCCGGCATGAAGCGACGCTCCGACGTGACCTTCTTGCCGCGGCGGATCTCGATCACTTCCTCGGTCGGAACCAGCACCTCGTCGATCTGCTCTTCCAGACCCTTCTCGGCGACCGCCTGACGAATCGCCTCGGCGACCTTCTTTTCGAAGTTCGACAGGACGCTGACCGAATACCAACGCTTTGCCATGTCTCGATCGACCCCTGCTCATCTTTTGGGGAATCACGCGAATGCCGCGCCAACCCCTTGAATTCCTGTATGTCCGAAAAACTGAAATCGGCGCGCATGCGATTCCGATGCACGCCGCTTTCCGGACAGTCGTGGGCAGATACCGCCCCTGCGGCCCAAATGCAAGCCCCGATCAGCCGCTGATCAGCCGCAGCCCTTGGGTCAGGCCGGTGCGGATCGCCAGATCGACCAGGAAAAAGAACAGGCTGGTGATCGAGGCAAAGATCATGACCATGATGGTCGTGGTGATCACCTCGCGGCGCGTGGGCCAGGTGATCTTGGCGGCCTCGGCACGGACCTGGTTGATGAACTGGACGGGATTGGCCACGGGTGGGCTCCTTGGGCAAGTGCAGGCGCTGATCTATCCGGCCTGCACCGGCATTTCAAGCCTGACCGACATCTCGCCCGGCGGGCGGCGTATCTGACGGAAGGACCTGGCAGGGGCAGGGGGACTCGAACCCACGACCCTCGGTTTTGGAGACCGATGCTCTACCAACTGAGCTATACCCCTGAGGTGGGGCCTGATTAGGCGCGCCGAACGCCCCCGTCAAGCAGATATCGGCGCCCTGAACCTCCGCTCACGGATAGCGGGGAAACTCGATCTTGGGGCAGCGGTCCTGGATCACGATCTTGCCGGCCCGGCGCGCGCGTTCGGCGGCACGGTCGTCGCGCACGCCCAGCTGGGTCCAGATGACCGTCAGGTCCGGCAACTGGGCCAGCGCCTCGTCGACGATCCCCGCGACAGCGTCCGAACGGCGGAAGATGTCCACCATCTGCACGCCGGCCTCATCCGGGATATCGGCAAGGCTCGCGTGGACCGTCTCGCCCAGGATCTTGTGGCCGGCATGGCCGGGATTGACGGGGATCACGCGGATGCCGCGGGCCTGCAGATAGCGCGCCACACCCCAGCTGGGCCGCGCCTCATTAGGCGACAGGCCCACCATCGCGACCACCTTGATGGTCCGCGCGATGCGGGCGATGTCCTGATCTTCCTCCAACGCGATCTCCATATCCGTCTCCCCCTGATCCCGCAGCCTGTGGTTGCGGCAATCTTGCATAGAAAAGACGCCCGGTCCACAGGGTGGCCGGGCGCAAGTGGCGGAACGAGGGACAGTGATCCGAACATGACCGTTCCGGGGTCATGTCCTGCATGTGTAAATGGGCATCACCTTAGAAAAGTTCCAGAGCGATCGCGCTTTTGTGATTATGAAAGCTCGCCCTTCAGTTCCCGCCCCAGGCCGCCTCGGCCTGGTCCAGGATCCGCGCCGGGTCCTGTTTGACCTGTCGTTCTGCCGCACCCGACCGGAACAGATAGAGATCGCCGCCAATGATCGCGAAAAACCGCGGATCCCCCGGCTCCGGGCGCCCTTCCATGATCGAGACGGGGCACATCCCGTCAAACCGGGGCGCGAAGGACCGCGGATCGGCCTCGAAGCGCAGGCGATTCTCTTCCGAGACGAAATGCCAGACCTGTCCCTTCCACATGGTCGCGATGTCACCGCGGCCCGGGATCGGGCGCCCGCTCTGCACATATCCGACCGCATCGAAGCCCCCCAGGGCCCAGTCCTGCGCCGCGGCAGGCAGCGCGGGCAGGATCGCCAGGAGGAGGGACAGGACAAGGTTGCGCATGGTGACTTGATCAATACGGGGTTGACGACTACTTGGCAGCAGTCGTCCCGAATCTCAACGCGCCGGGCAGGAACGTCGCAGGGATGTGATGTTCACGCACGCCCTGCGGCATAAAGTGACACCGCCGCCGCGTTCGACACGTTCAGCGATCCGAAATCCGCCGCGAAGGGAATGCGCGCCACGTGGTCGCAGGTCTTGACCGTCAATTCGCGCATTCCCGGCCCTTCGGCGCCCAGCACAAGGCAGATCGCGCGTCCCGACAGCCGGGTCATCAGGTCAGGCAGGGCCTCGCTGCCCGTCCCGTCCAGGCCCACCAGGATGAAGCCCATGTTCTTCAGCTGGGTCAGCGCCTCGGCCAGGTTCGGCACGCGCAGATAGGGCTGACGCTCCAGCGCCCCCGAGGCGGTCTTGGCCAGCGCCCCGGTTTCGGGCGCGGAATGGCGGGCGGGCGCGATCACCGCGCGCGCGCCAAAGACCTCGGCCGAACGCAGGATGGCGCCGACATTGTGGGGGTCCGTCACCCGGTCCAGCGCCACCAGCAGCGGCCGCGTCTCGCCGGGCGCCTCGCGCAGCGCAACCTCGCTGAGGCTGCCCCATTTCAGCGGCTTCACCTCCAGCGCGGCCCCCTGGTGCACGCTTTCGACGGCCAGCGGCACGGCCTTGTCAAAGACGCGCGGGTCGGTGACCTCGGGCTCCATCCCGTGCAGATCCCCGAGGCGTGTCAGTGCGTTCTGGGTCACCACCAGGCGCAGCTTTTCCCGTTCCGGATTGGCCAAGGCGTCCCGGACCGCGTGCAGCCCGAACAGCCACACCGTCTCGGCGGCGGCGGCGCGGCGGCCACGTTCCTTGTCGATCACCCATGCGGGCTTCTTGGATTTGGGGGTCCTTTCGGCCATCGGGGGCCTCCTTTCCTGCCCCGTCTCTCTGCGCGCGCGGGCGCGATCACGCAAGCCCCCGAAATGTGCCTTCGGAAATCTGCTTGACGCCCCCCGGCGGGGCGGCTAATCACCGCCCACGCCGAAAGCGATCGGCGGGCGACGTGCTGCAAGGTGCGGCAGCGGACTGTAACTCCGCCGGGGAGACCCACGCCTGGTTCGATTCCAGGGTCGCCCACCACTTTCCCCTCATTCCTGGTTCAGTGGTGTGCCGGCCGCCCGGATCGATGGCGCCGCAGGGGCTTTTTCACCCCCAGCCCGGCGGCTAGGCTGCGCGCGAACAACGGACGGTTCAGGCGCGGCGATGCAGCAAAGACAGACCTTTCCCAATCTGCTGATCGTGGCTCAGGCCGGGCGGCTGGAATTCGAGGCACTGATCTTCATGGCCAGCTTGAGGGCCAGCGCGCCCGGTTGGTGCGGCCGCGTCATTCTGGCCGAACCCCGTCCCGAAGGGGCATGGCAGGATCACCGGACCCAGATCTCGGACGGCTGCCGGGACCTGCTGACGCAGATGGGGGCAGAGATCACCCCCTTCACCGCACGGCATTTCGGCGCCGCCTATCCGCAGGGCAACAAGATCGAGGCGCTGGCGCTGCTGCCGGAAAACGAGCCCTTCATCTTCTTCGACACCGACACGCTGATCACCGGTCCCCTAAACCAGGTGCGCTTCGACTTTGCCCGGCCCTCGGCCTCGATGCGGCGCGAGGCGACCTGGCCGCAGCCGCCCCTTTACGGGCCGGGCTATGGCGGGATCTGGAAGTCGATCTATGACCGGTTCGGCCAGGACTTCGAAACCAGCCTGGACCTGACCCAACCCGACGAGCACTGGGAGCGGTACCTCTATTTCAACGCGGGCTGGTTCTTCGGCCCCGACCCGGGTGAATTCGGGCGCCGGTTCCTGGACTGGGCGCGGGCGCTGCGCGACGACCCGCATGACGCGCTGGCCTGCCAGGCGATGGAACCCTGGCTGGATCAGGCCGTGCTGCCCGTGGTGATCCACAGCTTGGGGGGCGGCCGTCCCGGCCCCGAACTGGACGGGCTGGACGGCGCCGTGACCTGCCATTATCGCCGCCTGCCGCTGCTTTACGCGCAACAGGGAGATCATGCGATCGAGGTGCTGGAGCGCGTGGTCGCCCCGAAGGAGATCAAGCGGCTGCTGCGCGAATGGGAACCCGCGCGCAAGCTGATCTACCAGGAAAAGGGCCGCAGCAAGGTGCGCCCGATCTTTGCCGGCCACGGCGGCCCGCTGCCGGAACGCCAGATCCGCCACCAGCTGAAGACCCGCGGCTGGTGGCTGGTCTAGAGGGCCGTCAGGCCCCTGCCCCTTCCGAGGACCGGGCCCAGATGTTCACATCGCCCTTGGCCGACAGCTGATCGATCCGGGCCAGTTCGTCATCCGAGAACTCCAGGTTGCCCAAGGCGCCCACGCAGTCGCGCACCTGCTCGGCCCGCGAGGCGCCGATCAGCGCGCTGGTCACGCGCCCGCCGCGCAGCGTCCAGGCGACCGCCATCTGCGCCAGCGTCTGCCCCCGATCCAAGGCCAGGTCGTTCAGACCGTTCAGGCGCTCGATCATGTCCTGGCTCAGCCAGTCGGGCGACAGCGACTTGCCCTGCGCGGCGCGGCTGTCGGCGGGAATGCCCTTGAGGTATTTTCCCGTCAGCATCCCCTGCGCCAGCGGCGTGAAGACAATGCTGCCCATCCCCAGCTCGTCCAGCGTGTCCAGCAGCCCGTCATTTTCCACCCACCGGTTCAGCATGTTGTAGCTGGGCTGGTGGATCAGGCAGGGTGTGCCCAGGTCCTTCAGGATCGCCGCCGCTTCGCGGGTGCGGGCGCTGTTGTAGCTGCTGATGCCCACGTAGAGCGCGCGTCCCGACCGCACGATGTGGTCCAGCGCGCCCATGGTCTCCTCCAGGGGCGTGTCGGGGTCGAAGCGGTGCGAATAGAAGATGTCGACATAGTCCAGCCCCATCCGCTTCAGCGACTGGTCGCAGGAGGCGATCAGGTATTTCCGGCTGCCCATCTCTCCATAGGGGCCGGGCCACATGTCATAGCCGGCCTTGCTGCTGACGATCAGCTGGTCGCGATAACCGGCGAAATCGGTCCGCAGGATCTCTCCAAAGGCCTCCTCGGCGCTGCCCGGCGGCGGGCCATAGTTGTTGGCCAGGTCGAAATGTGTGATCCCCAGGTCAAAGGCCGTGCGGCAGATATCGCGCTTGGTCTGGTGGGGCGTGTCATGGCCGAAATTGTGCCACAGCCCCAAGCTGATCGCCGGCAGCTTCAGCCCCGAACGCCCGCAGCGGCGATAATCCATGGCCGCATAGCGGTCGGCGGCGGGCTGATAGCGGTTTTCCTCAACCATGGCTCAGAACCTCGTCGCAGCGGGCGCAGACGCCCGGATGGGGATGGCTGCCCACGTCGGGCAGAATCTTCCAGCAGCGCTGGCACTTGTCGCCCTCGGCCGGCTCGAAGACCACGCCGATGCCGGGGGCCTCGGCCATGCGAAAGGCCTCCTGCGGGGCCGGATCACGGGTCAGCGACAGGTCCGAGGTGATGCAGATATCGGCAAAGGCCACCGATTTCAGCGCGGCCAGCATCTCGGGCTCCTCGACATGGACGACCGGCGCCGCCTCCAGGCTGGCGCCGATGGTCTTGTCGGTCCGCTTCACCTCCAGCGCGGCGGTCACGACGCGGCGGGCGCGGCGGACATGGTCCCATTTCGCGGCCAGCGGCTCGTTCAGCCAGTCGGCCGGGGTCGCGGGGAAATCGTGCAGATGCACGCTGTCATCCTCGGACGGAAAGCGCGACAGCCAGACATCCTCCATGGTGAAGGGCAGGATCGGCGCCAGCCAGGTCACCAGGCGGTGGAACAGGATGTCCAGGACCGTCCGCGCGGCGCGGCGGCGCGGGCTGTCGGGCGCGTCGCAATACAGCGCGTCCTTGCGGATGTCGAAATAGAAGGCCGACATGTCCACGGTGCAGAACTGGAACAGCGTCTGGAACACGCCTTGGAAGTCGAAGGTCTCATAGCCCCGGCGGACCTGATGATCCAGCTGCGCCAGCCGGTGCAGCACCCACTGTTCCAGCTCGGGCATCCGGTCGGCCGGCAGCCGCTCGGCCTCGTCCCACTCCGCCAAGGCGCCCAGCAGAAAGCGCAGCGTGTTGCGCAGCCGGCGATAGCTGTCGGCAGTACCCTTCAGGATCTCGGGGCCGATGCGCTGGTCGGCGGTGTAATCCGTCTGCGCCACCCACAGGCGCAGGATGTCGGCGCCGTACTGCTCGATCACCTTGGCGGGCACGATGGTGTTGCCAAGCGACTTGGACATCTTCATGCCCTTCTCGTCCAGCGTGAAGCCATGCGTGACGACGTTGCGATAGGGGGCGCGGCCCTTGGTGGCGCTGGCCTGCAGCAGCGAGGACTGGAACCAGCCGCGATGCTGGTCCGTACCCTCCAGGTACAGGTCGGCGATGCCGTCGGGCGTGCCGTCCTCGCGGTCGCGCAGCACAAAGGCATGGGTCGATCCGCTGTCGAACCACACGTCCAGCACATCGGTGACCTGGTCGTAATCGTCGGGGTTCACGATGCCGTCCAGCATCTGCGCCTTGAAGCCCGCGCGGTACCAGACATCGGCGCCGTCCTGTTCAAAGGCCGCCACGATGCGGTCGTTCACGCGCGGATCGCGCAGCAGGAAGTCGCCATCCGTGGGCTTGGCGCCCTTCCTGACAAAGCAGGTCAACGGCACGCCCCAAGCCCGCTGGCGCGACAGCACCCAGTCCGGGCGGTTCTCGACCATCGAATGGATGCGGTTGCGCCCGGTCTGCGGCCACCACTTGACCAGCTTGTCGATCGAGGTCAGCGCGCGGGTCCGGATCGTGTCGCCATGCTGGCCCAGGCCGTCGTCCAGCGGCTTGTCGATGGCGGCGAACCACTGCGGCGTGTTGCGATAGATCAGCGGCGCCTTGGACCGCCAGCTGTGCGGATAGCTGTGCTTGATCTTGCCCTTGGCCAGCAGCGCGCCGGCCCAGGCCAGCTGCTTGATCACGCTGACATTGGCCGGGCCGTCCTTGCCGTCGGGCGCGATGATCGCCTCTCCGCCAAACAGCGGCAGGTCCCGGCGATAGCTGCCGTCGGGCTCGACATTGTAGGTCATCGGCAGCTTGAAGCGCAGGCCCATCTGATAGTCGTCGTCGCCATGGCTGGGCGCGGTATGTACGAATCCCGTGCCGGCATCGTCGGTCACATGATCGCCCGGCAGCATGGGGACATCATAATCCCACTCGCCCAGCCCCCCCTCGACCCCGCGCAGGGGGTGGGCCAGGACCAGCGCGGCCAGTTCATCGGCACTCACCGTCCGCAGGCGGTCGTGGCCCGTGACCTTCGCCGCACCCATGACGGATGAGGCCAGGGCGTCGGCCAGCACGATATGCTCTCCGACCCTGGCCGTGGCATTTTCCGCCGCCTCGGTGACCTCGTAGAGGCCATAGGCGATCTGCGGATTAAAGGCGACGGCCCGGTTCTGCGGGATCGTCCAGGGCGTCGTGGTCCAGATCACCACCGATGCCTCCAGCAGGTCGGTGCGCATGCAGCCGTCCAGCGGCGCGAACTCCGATTGGGACGCCACCCCGAACCGCACCCAGATCGTGTGGCTGGTGTGGTCGTGATATTCCACCTCGGCCTCGGCCAGGGCGGTCTTTTCCACGGGCGACCACATCACGGGCTTCGACCCCTGATAAAGGCTGCCGTTCATCAACAGCTTCATGAACTCGGCCGCGATCACCGCCTCGGCGTGGAAGTCCATCGTCAGATAGGGGCGGTCCCAGGCCCCGGTGATGCCAAGCCGCTGGAACTCGTCGCGCTGGATGTCCACCCACTCATCGGCAAAGCGGCGGCATTCCTGGCGGAACTCGACCACGTCGACCGCATCCTTGTCGCGGCCCTCCTTGCGGTACTTCTCCTCGATCTTCCACTCGATCGGCAGGCCGTGGCAGTCCCAACCGGGCACGTATCGCGCATCGCGGCCCATCATCTGGTGGCTGCGCACGATGATGTCCTTGATCGTCTTGTTCAGCGCATGGCCGATATGCAGGTGGCCGTTGGCATAGGGCGGGCCGTCATGCAGCACGAACGGCGTCCGCCCCCCCGCTGCCGCCCGCTCGCGCAGCCGGTCATAGATGCCGATGCGGGACCAGCGCTCCAGCCATTCCGGCTCGCGCTGCGGCAGGCCCGCGCGCATGGGAAACTCGGTCTGCGGCAGAAAGACGGTGTCGCGATAGTCGGGGGTCATGAAGCGTTCCTTGGGGCTGGGTCCGGCAGTCGGATCAGGAATTCAGGCGGCAAAAATCCCGGCGGTGCGAAACATCACGCCGCCGGGCCGCTAATTCGTATGCCGAAGCCCGCAAAATCCATGCGCCCTCTATAGAAACGCAGGCCCGCACCCGCAAGCGCCGACCCTTTTCAAGCCGCCCGTTTTCTGCGGCCGAGCCGCGCCCTCAGCCCCGGCCACGATAGCCGGCGACACCCTGATCGGGCAGCCACAGACCTTCGGGGACGGCGCCGGTCTGCCAGAAGACGTCGATGGGCATGCCGCCGCGCGGGTACCAATAGCCGCCGATCCGCAGCCAGCGCGGGTCCAGCAGCCCGGCGATGCGTTTGCCGATACCCACGGTGCAATCCTCATGGAAGGCGCCGTGGTTGCGAAAGCTGCCCAGGAACAGCTTCAGCGACTTGGATTCGACCAGCCAGTCGGCCGGCACATAGTCGATCACCAGATGCGCGAAATCCGGCTGGCCCGTCAGCGGGCAGAGGCTGGTGAACTCGGGCTGGGTGAAGCGCACGACATAGGTCTCGCCCGGCTGCGGATTGGGCACCCGCTCCAGCACCGCCTCCTCGGGCGATTGCGGCAGGGGGGTGCTGGCACCAAGCTGGGTCAGCGCGTCGGTATAGTGGCTCATCGTCTGGCTCCTGTTTTGACCGGGTGGGCTGCGACCGGAAGCGGCCTCTTAGCATCCCGGCCGCGGGCGATCAAACCCTTGAAACCCGCGCCGGACCGGGCCAGATGCGGCAGATGGACATGCCCGACCTGCCCCCCCGCTTCGACATCACCGAGGCCGAGATCCGCCGCACCGTCGCCGTCTTTTACGGCGCCGTCCGCCGGCACGAGGTGCTGGGGCCGATCTTCGCGGAACATGTCGGCGACTGGCCCGCGCATGAGGACCGCATCGCGGCCTTTTGGGCGGGGGCGATCCTGCACCGCGCGGGCTATAACGGCAGCCCGATGCGCGCCCATCTGTCGGCGGGCAATGTGCGGCCCGAACACTTCACGATCTGGCTGGCGCTGTTCGACGAATCGCTGCGCCGCACCCTGCCACCCTGGAGCGCGCGCGCCTGGTCGCAGCTGGCGCATCGCATCGGCCAGGGCCTGCGCGCGGGGGTCGAGAACGTGGATGCCGGCCGAAACGGCCCGCCCCGGCTGCGCTAGCCCCGGTCGCGCGGCGGTCGCGGGCGATAGACCGGCAGCCGCCAGCCGAGGTGGAGGCTGCCCGCGCGCAGCACCCAGACCGCGACCGCGCAGGCAATCAGCGCCTCGGTCCGGTCCAAACCCAGCCAGACCAGCGTCACCGCCGTCAGCGCGCCGCCAAAGGCCGCCGTCAGGTACAGCTGACCCTGCTTGAGGACCAGCGGCACCTCGTTGCCCACCACGTCGCGCATCAGCCCGCCGAACGTGCCCGTCACCACGCCCATGATGACGACGATGACAGGGCCAAAGCCGCCTTCCATCGAAACGCCCACGCCCGCCGCGACCGCCACGCCCAGGGCGACGCTGTCCAGCCAGACCAGCCAGCGATAGCGGCTCTCGAACAGATGCGCCGTCCAGAACACGATCAGGGCTGCGGCGGCGGCGATCAGCACATAGGCCGGCTGCGCCACCCAGAAGACCATCTCGCGCCCCAGGATCAGGTCGCGCAGGGTTCCCCCGCCCACGGCGGTCAGCGCGGCCATGAAGATGAAGCCCACCGGGTCCAGCTGCGCCCGGCTGGCCACCAGCGCCCCGGTCAGCGCAAAGACCAGCACGGCGCCGTAATCCAGCGCCGCGACCAGCGCCGCGGGCGTCATTTGAAGGGAGCCATTCCGGCGCGGGCCAGTTCGTCGGCGCGCTCGTTCTCGGCATGGCCGGCATGGCCCTTGATCCAGCGCCATTCGACGTCGTGGCGGCGCGCCGCCTCGTCCAGGCGCTGCCACAGCTCGACATTCTTGACGGGCTTGCGGTCCGCGGTCTTCCAGCCGTTGCGTTTCCAGCCGTGGATCCACTGGGTGACGCCGTTCTTGACATAGTTGCTGTCGGTCACGATCACGATCTTGCTGGCACGGGTCAGCGCCTCCAGCGCGCTGATGGCGGCCATCAGCTCCATCCGGTTGTTGGTGGTCGCGGCCTCGCCGCCCTGCAGCTCGCGCTGCTTGACGACGGCCTCGCCCTCCAATGCGCGCATCAGGACGCCCCAGCCTCCGGGGCCGGGATTGCCGCTGCAGGCGCCGTCGGTCCAGGCAAACAGCTCAGGCATCGATCGCCACATGGCCTGGCAGCGCCGCCACCCGGTCCAGCCAGGCCGTGACCGTGGGAAAACGCGCCATGTCAAAGCCGCCGCGGCTGCCAGCAGTGTGGGTATAGGCATAAAGGCAGATGTCGGCCAAGCTGACCGCGTCGCCCGCAAGCCAGTTCCGGGCGGCCAGGCGCGTCTCCATGATCGACAGCAGGGCGTGGCCGCGGGTCAGCAGGTCCGCCATCCGCTCGGGCGTGGCCTGATCCGCGCGCGAGGGATAGAAGTTCAGCGCCCCGCGCACGGCGATGACGCCTTCGTGCTGGTTCTGCTCCCAGAACATCCAGGCCAGCATCTCGGCGCGGGCAAAGCGGTCCTGCGGCCAGAAGCGCGTCCCCTCGCCCAGCCAGCACAGGATGGCGTTGGATTCGGGCAGCACCCGGCCGTCATCCAGCACCAGCACCGGCGCCTTGCCAAAGGGCAGCGCGCCCTTGGCCTGCGCCTCGCGCAGCGCGTCCGAGGACTCCTCGACATCGACGACCTGGCAGCCGCGGCCCAGCAGGGCCAGCAGCAGGCGCACCTTGTAGCTGTTGCCCGAGGAGGGCATCGACCAGAGCTTCATGCCCCACCTTTCTTCAGCCGCTTGTCCCGGCGCCGGGCTCAGCCGGCGGTTTCGCGCAGGACCCGCGGCACCTTGAATTCGACCCGTTCCACGGCTGTTTCGACCAGTTCGACGGTCACGTCATAGCGGTCGCGAAAGGCGTCGATGACCTCGTTCACCAGAACCTCGGGCGCGCTGGCCCCTGCGGTCACGCCCACCGTGCGGATGCCTTCCAGCGCCCGCCAGTCGATCTGCGCGGCGCGCATCACCAGCTGCGAATAGCTGCATCCCGAGGCCTTGCCGACCTCGACCAAGCGCTTGGAGTTGCTGGAGTTCTCGGCGCCGATCACCAGCAGCGCGTCGATATGCGGGGCCACCGCCTTGACCGCCGCCTGGCGGTTGGTGGTGGCATAGCAGATGTCTTCCTTGGCCGGGCCGATGATGGCGGGGAACCGGGCCTGCAGCGCGGCGACGATGCCCGCGGTGTCGTCCACCGAGAGGGTCGTCTGGGTGATGAAGGCCAAGCGCTGCGGGTCGCGGACCTCGATGGTCGCGACATCGGCCACGTCCTCGACCAGGATCACCTCGCCCTCGGGCAGTTGTCCCATGGTTCCAAGAACCTCCGGATGCCCCTCATGGCCGATCATCACCATCTGCAGACCGGCCGCGTGATGGCGTTCGGCCTCGATATGGACCTTGCTGACCAGGGGGCAGGTCGCGTCGACATAGACCATCTGGCGACGCTGCGCCTCGGCCGGGACCGCCTTGGGGACGCCGTGGGCGGAAAAGATCACCGGGCGGTCGTCAGGGCAGTCGTCCAGTTCCTCGACGAAGACGGCGCCCTTGTCGCGAAGTGCGTCGACGACATACTTGTTGTGCACGATCTCGTGCCGGACATAGACGGGGGCGCCCCATTTCTGCAGCGCCATCTCGACGATCTTGATCGCGCGGTCGACACCTGCGCAGAAGCCGCGCGGGGCGGCCAGATACAGGGTCAGGGGCGGCTTGTGATGTTCCATGCCCCTCAGGTAGCGCGGCGGGCCGCTTTCGTCCAGCACCCGGCGGTCACAAGCGATGCACCAGGCGTGCACAGGACGTACACCGACAACGCACGCAGGGTTTTAACCTTCAGCGCGCAACGGCCAGCAGGGCCTCCACGTCCAGATGCGCCTCCAGGTGGTCGGCCAGGTCCTCCAGCGCGGCCTCGACGCCCGCCTCGAAGCCGGGCTGAGAGGGTGCGCCGAGCCGCGCCAGGAAGGCCGCGCGAAAGCGGTCGTCGGAAAAGAGCCCGTGCAGATAGCTGCCCATCACCCGCCCGTCCGGGCTGATCGCGCCGTCCGGCTGGGGCATGTGGCCGAAGGGGCGGGCGCAGTCGGGGCCGTCGGTGCGGCCCATGTGGATCTCGTATCCCGAGACCGGCTGGCCCAGGGCGGTGCCGGTCGCGCGCAGCACGCGCTTGTCGGGCGACATCACCGTCGCCACGTCCAGCAGGCCCAGGCCCGGGACCTGCCCCGCCACCCCGTCGGCGCCCGAGGGGTCGTCGATCACCCGGCCCAGCATCTGGTAACCGCCGCAGATGCCCAGGACATGGCCGCCGCGCCGCCTGTGGGCGGCCAAGTCGATGTCCCAGCCCTGGGCGCGCAGAAAGGCCAGGTCGCCCGAGGTCGATTTCGACCCCGGCAGGATCACCAGGCCCGCGTCGCCCGGCAGCGCCTGGCCCGCGCCCAGCATGGTCAGCCGCACGCCCGGTTCGGCCGCCAGCGGGTCAAGATCGTCGAAATTGGCGATGCGCGACAGGGTCAGGCAGACGACATGCAGGCCCTGCCCCCGGCTGGCGCGCAGGTCGACCGCATCCTCGGCCGGCAGGCGGTGGGCGCCGGCAAACCAGGGCACCACGCCGAAGCCGCGCCAGCCGGTGCGGTCCTCAATCGTCCGGTAGCCGTCGTCGAAGAGGCGCGGGTCGCCGCGGAACTTGTTGATCAGGAAGCCCTGCACCATCGCGGCGTCGCCCGGGTCGATCACCGCCTGGGTGCCGACGATCTGGGCGATCACCCCGCCGCGGTCGATGTCGCCCGCCAGCACCACCGGCACGCCGGCCGCGCGGGCAAAGCCCATGTTGGCGATGTCGCGGGGGCGCAGGTTCACCTCGGCCGGGCTGCCCGCGCCTTCGACGATCACCAGGTCATGGCCGGCCGAGAGGCGGGCGAAGCTGTCCAGCACGCCCTCCAGCAGGCGCGGCTTCAGGCCCTGGTAGTCGCGGGCCTGGGCGCGGCCGATGGCGCGGCCCTGCAGGATCACCTGGGACCCGGTGTCGGTTTCGGGCTTGAGCAGGACGGGGTTCATGTCTGTCACGGGCTCCAGCCCGCAGGCGCGGGCCTGCAGCGCCTGGGCGCGGCCGATCTCTCCGCCGTCGGCCGTCACGGCGGCGTTGTTCGACATGTTCTGCGGCTTGAAGGGGGCGACGGAGAGGCCGCGCCTGCGGGCCGCGCGGCAGAGCCCGGCGACCAGCAGCGACTTTCCGACATTCGAGCCGGTGCCCTGAATCATCACCGCAACCATGGGACACTCTTGCTTGCCATCACCTGCCCGGTTGACTAGATAGGCGCGTCCGCAAATGAAAGGCCGAAAGCCGTGGAAAACGTCATTCTGACCGTCCATCTGATCCTGGCAGTCCTGCTGGCCGGGGTCGTCCTGCTGCAACGCTCCGAAGGGGGCGGGCTGGGCATGGGCGGCGGTGGCGGCGCAGGGGGCGTGATGTCCGGCCGCGCGGCGGCCAATGCGCTGACCCGGCTGACCTGGATCCTGGGCGTGGCGATCTTTGTGACCTCGATCGTGCTGACGGTCCTGGCGGCGCGTCAGGCCACGACCGGGTCGATCATGGACCAGATGGGCGTGCCGGCCAGCAGCCAGCCGCAGACGAACCTGCCGACACTGCCGGCCTATGCGCCGCCGCCCTCGACCGGGGGCAACCCGCTGACCCCGCCGGCCCCCGATGCGCCGGCGAACGTGGCACCGACAAACGTGGCGCCGGCGGCCGAGGCGCCCGCAGCGGCGGCCCCCGTGGCGCCCGCCGCCGAGGCCCCGGCCGCACCCGTGACCGAGGCGCCGGCTGCCGCCGCACCCGCCGATGTGGTGGCACCGGCAACCACGCCCCTGGCGCCCCCTGCGGCCGCGCCCGCCCCGGCCCCCGCGGCGGATGCGGTCACGCCCCCCGCGGCCCAGGCGCCCGCACCGCAGCCCGCCAACTGAGGCTGACACAATAGTTTGGGGCGGCAGTTTTCCCGCCCCACAGGAACTTGCGGTCCGTTGCGACCACGGGGCGAATCGGTTATTCTCCAACTCCCGTGATGCTGGTCGTTTCGACGGCCCGCAGCAGACCTAATTTGCACTTCTCGACTTGCACATCACGGGGGCCTCATGGCGCGATACATCTTCATCACCGGCGGCGTGGTTTCGTCCCTTGGCAAGGGCCTGGCCTCCGCGGCGTTGGGGGCGCTGCTGCAGGCCCGCGGCTTTACCGTACGGCTGCGCAAGCTGGACCCCTATCTGAACGTCGATCCCGGCACGATGAGCCCCTTCGAGCATGGCGAGGTCTTCGTCACCGATGACGGCGCCGAAACCGACCTGGACCTGGGCCATTACGAGCGGTTCACCGGGGTGGCGGCGCGGCGCACCGACAGCATCAGCAGCGGGCGCGTCTATTCCAACGTGCTGGAAAAGGAGCGCCGGGGCGAATACCTGGGCAAGACGATCCAGGTGATCCCGCATGTCACCAACGAGATCAAGGACTTCCTGGCCATCGGCGGCGACGAGGTCGATTTCATGCTGTGCGAGATCGGCGGCACGGTCGGCGACATCGAGGGTCTGCCCTTCTTCGAGGCGATCCGCCAGTTCATCCACGAGCGGCCGCGCGGCGAATGCATCCTGATGCATCTGACGCTGCTGCCCTATCTGGCGGCATCGGGCGAGCTGAAGACCAAGCCCACCCAGCACAGCGTCAAGGAGCTGCAGTCGATCGGCCTGGCGCCCGACGTGCTGGTCTGCCGGTCCGAGCATCCGATCCCGGAAAAGGAACGCGCCAAGATCGCCCTGTTCTGCAACGTGCGCCCGGACGCCGTGATCCCGGCCTATGACCTGAAGACGATCTACGAGGCGCCGCTGGCCTATCACCGTGCGGGCTTGGACCGGGCTGTGCTGGACGCCTTCCGGATCAGCCCCGCCCCGCGCCCCGACCTGTCGCGCTGGGAGGACGTGATGGACCGGCTGCAGAATGCCGAGGGCCAGGTGAACATCGCCGTGGTGGGCAAGTACACGCAGCTGGAGGATGCCTACAAGTCCATCGCCGAGGCGCTGACCCATGGCGGCATGGCCAACCGGGTGCGCGTCAAGGCGGACTGGGTCGACAGCGAGAAGCTGGAGGGCGAGGGCGCGCATCTGCTGGACGGCTATCACGGCATCATCGTGCCCGGCGGCTTTGGCGAGCGCGGGACCGAGGGGATGGTCACCGCCGCCCGTTATGCGCGCGAGAAGAAGGTGCCCTATCTGGGCATCTGCCTTGGGATGCAGATGGCCGTGATCGAGGCGGCGCGCAACCTGGCCGAGATGCCCGACGCGGGGTCCGAGGAGTTCGACCACGAGGCGGGGCAGACGCGGTTCACGCCGGTCGTCTATCACCTGAAGGAATGGGTGCAGGGCAACTATACCGTCCAGCGCAAGGTGGGCGACAACAAGGGCGGCACCATGCGCCTGGGCGCCTATACGGCGGTGCTGAGCGAGGGGTCCAAGATCTCGGACATCTATGGCGGCGTCACCGAGATCGAGGATCGCCATCGCCACCGCTATGAGGTCGATGCCACCTATCGCGTTCAGCTGGAGCAGGCGGGCCTGCGCTTTTCGGGCATGTCGCCCGACGGCAAGCTGCCCGAGGTGGTGGAATATCCCGACCACCCGTGGTTCATCGGCGTGCAGTCGCATCCGGAACTGAAGTCCAAGCCCTTTGAGCCGGCGCCGCTGTTCGCGGGCTTCGTGCGCGCCGCGATGGAGGAAGGGCGGCTGGTCTGACCGCGCCCCCTCCCCCGCTGCCGCCGCTTGCCGCCGCGCTGTCCCTGACGGCGCGGCGTTATGCATTCGAGCGCCAGCGGCCCGTGGCGGGCAGCGCCTTTGGGCGTTTCTTCCGGCGTGACGTGGCGCAGATGGGGCGCGACCTGATCGAGGCGCGCCCCGAGCGCCTGCTGGTGCGGGCCAGCACCGGCGCGCCCGGCTGGGCCAACGTGCCCTGGCTGGCCTTCTTTGCGCCGCAGGTGACGCGCAGCATGCGGCACGGTCTTTACGTGGTCATCTTTGTCAATGCGCGGGACGAGGCCGTCACCCTGTCGCTGCAGCACGGGGCGGCGGATGCGCTGACCCGGCTGGGGGCGACGGAGGGACGGGCCCATCTGCGGCAGCTGGCCGCCGCGACCCGGGGGCGCCTGGGCCGCGGTCACGGCTTTTCCGAAGATCCCATCTGCCTTGGAGCGCCCGCGGACCTGCCCCTGGGCTATGAGGCCGGGTCGGCGCTGAGCCGGTCCTGGGCGGCGGGGGATGTGGAGCTGGCGCGGCTGCCCCACGCGCTGGAGGGGATGCTGGACCTTTATCGGGGACTGGTCGGGCCGCCGGAATGACAAAGGCCGCCCGGGAAGGCGGCCAGTCGAGAGCAGAGAGGATTTAACAACCTGGTGCCGGTGAAGGGACTCGAACCCCCGACCCCATCATTACGAATGACGTGCTCTACCAGCTGAGCTACACCGGCATCAGGTTGTGCGCGGCGGATAGCAGTTTCACCGGGCGGGGGGAAGAGGGGACGGGCGATTTTTTCGCCCCTCCCCGCCCGGTCCTGCGATCAGGACCGTCGCTTTGCCTCGCTCCAGTCTTCGTTGTCGGTGGGTTCGACATCGGGCCGCACCATCACCGCCTCGGCGGTGACTTCGGGGTGGCGTTCCGCCAGCGCGTCCGGCTGCGCGGTCAGGTCCGGGGTCGGCACCGCCTGCGCGGGCATCGCATCCACCGTGGTGGCCTGCGAGGCGGCCATGGCCTGGGCCAGTTCCGGCTCAGGCGTCGTCTGCGGCTCGCTGGCCTTCAGGACGACGGGCTTTGGCACGGGCTTTATGTCGGGCTCGCGCGTGGTCACCGTCGTCGAGGGTTCGCCCGGATGCCGATAGTCGCTTTCGCGCGGCACCATGCCGGGGGCGACATTGGGCTGGTCCAGGTGACGGATCCGGGCACTGCCCTCGGGTTCGGCCGGGCCGGGAGGATGCGGGCGGACGGGTTCGGACAGGTCGGGGGCATCGGCGGCCGGGGCCTTGGGCGATCCGACCAGCAGCGGCAGCATCTCGGCGCCCGTGGGCGTGGTCGAGGCGGTGCTGCGCAGGCCATCGGGCTCGTGCCAGGTCAGCGTGTCGAAGCCGCCGCAGCTGTCGCAGACCGGCGCCCAGCCGGGCATGACATTGTGGCACTTGTCGCAGACCCATTGCGGGCCGCGCGACGCGGTCAGCGCCCGCGTCAGCCAGCCGCGCACCACGCTGTCGTCGGCACCCTGCCCGCGTTCGATCGCGGCCATGATCGACAGCGTCCGCACGGTGGGATGCTTTTCGGCCAGATCGCCCAAGGCGCGCCGCGCGCCAGGGAAATCCTCTGCCGCCAGCATCAGCTCGGCCTTGAGCAGGCGGCTTTCCTCGTGCTCGGGGTTCTTCGAGATCAGCCGGTCAAAGCGGTTCAGGCGCGCGATCGGCGATTCGTCGGGAACGATCTCGGCATAGGCGGCGGCGACGTCGGGATGCGGACGCACCGACCAGGTCTTTTCCAGGATGCGCGAGGCGTTGCGGAAGTCTTTTTGCGCCACATAGCTGCGGGCGGCCAAAACGGCGGCGGGAATCAGGTCGGGGGAGGCCTTGGCGGCCGAGATCGCGGCCTCGCGCGCGCTGATCGAGTTGCCCTGGGCCAGCACCTCGCTGGCCTCCTGCAAGGCCAGGACGGCATCGCGGCGCAGCGCCACGTCCTTGGGCATGTCGCCCTGGTTGCGCTTGTCCTTGAGCGTCTGGCGGGCGCCCTTCCAGTCGTGTTCGCGGGTCTGGAGGTCCAGCAGCGTGTCCTGAAGCTCCTTGTGGCGGGGCTTCAGGGCATAGGCCTTTTGCGCCAGCAGCATCGCCTTGTGGGTGTGGCCCATGGCCAGTTCCTGGCGCATCAGGCCGCGGATGCCCACGAAACGGGTCCGGTCATCCTCCAGAAGGTCGCGATAGACGGCCACGGCCTTTTGCGAATCACCCGCCGTTTCGGCGGCCTGCGCGGCCAGCAGGTTGGTCAGGTGCGGCTGGTTCAGGTATTTCGCGGCCTTGGCGGCCTTGTCCTGCGCCAGCTTGCCTTCGCCGGCGGCGACGGCAAGCATCCCGTCGCCCAGGGCGGCATAGCCCTTGCGCTCGCGCGAGCGGGCGAAGTGGCGGTTGATCGCGGTCTCGTCCCCGGCCAGGAAGCGCAGGAAGGCCAGCGCCAGGCCCAGGATCTTGAAGACCACCCAGGCCAGGACCATAAGCACCAGCAGCGCGACCAGCGCCTTGACCGGGGTCAGGGCGTATTCGGTGCCGGCATATTCGATCCGCAGCATATCGCCGTGTTCGGACAGGTAGACCGCGCCCAGGGCCAAGGCCAGGACGACGGCAAAGAAGAACAGGATCTTGAGCAGCGACAGAAGCATCGGGCGTCCCTCAGTTCGTGCCGGAGGACAGGTCGGACAGCGCCGCCTGTGCCTGGGTATAGGCGGTTGCGCGGGACAGCCAATCGGCCATGGCGGGTGCGGAGCGGGCGGATTCGGGTAAGGCCTCGATCTCGGTCACGGCCTGATCGATATGGCCGGCCTCGACCTGGGCATTGGCGCGCGACAGGATGGCGTCGGGGTCGTCGCCCTGGCGCACCTCGACCGAACGGGCGCCGGTCTGGGCGCGCAGGAAGTTCGTGACCAGGTTGCCCTGCCCGCTGGCGCTGCTGTCGCGCAGGGCGCCACGCAGCGCCGCGCGCGAGGCCTCGGGGAAATCGGCCTGCAGCGAGGTCAGGCTGGGCACTTCGGTTGTCAGCTCCTCGGGCGTCTGGAGGCCGGCGCCTTCCAGCGTCTGGCGCGCCTCCTCGGGGGTCACGCCCCGGTCCAGCGCCGATTGGAGCGAGGCGATGGCGGCCACGGCCTCGGCGCGCCGGGTGCTTTCGGCGGCGGCGTCCTGCAGTTCCTGCGCCTCGGCGCGGGCGGCTTCCAGGCGCTGTTCGGCATCGGCGGCGGCGGCTTCGATCTGGCTCTGCGCTTCGGTGGCGGCCTGCTGATCGAACGCGGGGCGGGCGGCCAGTTCCTCAAGACGTGCCTGCTGTTCATCCAGACGCTGCTGCAGGGCGGTCAGCTGTTCGGCGGCGGCGGCGCGCTCCTCGGCGGCGCCGTCGTCGGTGGGCGTCTCTCCGGCGGCGGCCAGACGCTCTTCCAGGGCGGTCAGGCGTTCGGCCATCTCGGCGGAGGCGGCGTCATCGGCGGCAGCGGGACGGGCGGCCAGTTCCTCGGCCACCACGCGGCGCGCGGCCTCTTCGGCGGCCTGCTGCAGGGCGCCATCGTCGGCGGCAGGTGCCGCGGCGGCGGGTGCCTGGGTGGCGGGGTGCCATTCGGGCGGCAGATGCGGCAGCGCATAGATCGTGGCCGCAGCGCCCAGGCCGGCGGCGACCACGCCGCCCAGCGCCACGGGCCAGAAGCCCGTCTTGCGGACCGGCGCGGCCGATTTGGACGGCGAAGTGGTCGATGAGCTTGCGCCCGCGGGGGTCGAGCCGGGTCGGGCGGCATCGGTGGCGCTGGAACCGTATGCGCCCCGCGTCTGATCAGCGGCAGAGGCGGAGGCAGCAGTGTCCTTTGGACGATCCTGATGGGCGAAGGGGCCGGTTGCCGCGGCATCCTTGGCAGGTGTCTGCTCAGCGGATGCTGCGGTCTCCTTGGCGCGCGTCTGGTCGGGGGCGGCGGGGCCGGCCTTGGGCTGCGCGGGGGGAAGCCCCTTGTCGGCATCGCCCACCAGGGTCGATTCCGCGGGCGTGACCTGTCCGGGCTGTCCGGCCTGCGCGGGCTTGCCGGTGCCGGTTTCCGTGGATGCGATCACGCCGGGCGCGGCGGACGCCTTCTTGGCGGCAGGGGTGGACCCGTCGCTGCCGGTTGTCTTGGCGGCCTTGTCCCCGGCCTGGGTCTTGCTTGGTTGCTTCACGTCCTGTCCCCGTTTCGGTGCCATGCCTGCATGGCCGCCATTCAGCGCGTCCCCGGCAGCCTAATGAGCGATGGCTGCACGCTCAACCCGTCGTCGTCAGCTTTGTTCCGCTGCGACGATCTGCCGGATGGCCTGTCGCATCCCCTCGGCCGAGGGGAGGGCGGCCACGGCCTGCCGGGCAGTCGGCGCCGTCCAGGCCGCGCGGGCCACGTCGCTGATCGCCACCAGCCACAGGGGCGCCCGCGCCTGATCCACCGCCTGCCCCACCAGCCGCGCCGAGCGGGGCGAGAAGACCGGCAGGATCACCGGGTCCCGTCCGGCCAGCAGCGCCGCGGCCTCCTCCGACAGGGGCTGCGCCTGCTGGTCATAGACGACGATGCCCGGCACCGGAAGAGGCCGGGCGAGGTGGCGCCCCTGCGGGTGGATCAGGGGCAGGGGCGCGGAGCGGATCAGGGGCAGCAGGCTTTCGGCGGTGCCCTTGCCCTCGGTCACGTCGAAGCCTGCGGCGCGGGCGACCTGGGCCGTGCGGCCGCCGACGCAGAGCGCAGGACGCCCGCGCCCGGGTCCGGCCGCACCGACGGCATGGGCCGAGGTGAAGACCAGCCCCGGCGCCGCCGCCAGCCGCGCGCCGTCATGGGGCACCGGGACGATGCGCAGGATGGGCGAGATCACCGCGCGCCAGCCCGGCATCGAGGCCGCGAAACGCCGTGCATCCGGCAGCGGCCGGGTCAGCAGAAGCGGCGGGTGCGGGTCGGCTGGCATTGGCAACTTCCTGCGCGGGTGCTAGGGCCACAGGGGTAAGCGCCACCCCGGACTTGGGCAAGAGCATGGATGATCTGATCTTTCTGGGCATCGAGAGCAGCTGCGACGACACCGCCGCCGCCGTGGTGACGGGGGACCGGCGCATCCTGTCCAGCGTGGTCAGCAGCCAGACCGAGCTGCATGCCGATTTCGGCGGCGTCGTCCCCGAGATTGCCGCCCGCGCCCATGCCGAGCGGCTGGACCTGGCCGTGGAACAGGCGCTGGCCGAGGCCGGGCTGGGCCTGGACGCGCTGTCGGGAATTGCCGTGACGGCCGGGCCGGGGCTGATCGGGGGCGTCATGGCGGGGGTGATGTGCGCCAAGGGGATCGCTGCCGGGACCGGGCTGCCGCTGGTCGGGGTGAACCATCTGGCGGGGCATGCGCTGACGCCGCGTCTGACCGACGGGGTGGAGTTTCCCTATCTGATGCTGCTGGTCTCGGGCGGGCATTGCCAGTTCCTGCGCGTGGACGGGCCGGACGATTTCACCCGCCTTGGCGGCACCATCGACGACGCGCCGGGCGAGGCATTCGACAAGATCGCCAAGCTGCTGGCCCTGCCCCAGCCCGGCGGGCCGCATGTGGAGGCCGAGGCCGCGCAGGGCGATCCGGATCGCATCTCCCTGCCCCGCCCGCTGCTGGACCGGCCCGGCTGCGACATGAGCTTTTCGGGGCTGAAGACCGCCGTCCTGCGCCAGCGCGACGCGCTGATCGCAGATCAGGGGGGCCTGCGCGCCGCCGACCGCCGCGACCTGTGCGCCGCCTTCCAGACCGCCGTGGCCGAAGTCCTGGCCGAGAAATCCCGCCGCGCCTTGGCGGCGAGCCCCGTCCCGGTGCTGGCGGTCGCAGGGGGCGTGGCCGCCAATCGCCAGATCCGCGCCGCGCTGGAAACGGTCGCCGGTGCCGCCGGGGCGCGTTTCCTGGCGCCGCCCCTGCGGCTTTGCACCGACAATGGCGCGATGATCGCCTGGGCCGGGATCGAGCGGTTCCGCCTGGGCCATCGCGACGGGATGGACCTGTCCGCCCGTCCCCGCTGGCCGCTGGACCGGCGCGCCGCGCCGATGCTGGGCAGCGGCAAGAAGGGCGCCAAGGCATGATCGGCGTCCTGGGCGCGGGCGCCTTTGGCACGGCGCTGGCGGTGGCGCTGACGGCGAACGGGCCGGTGACGCTGTGGGGGCGGCGCATCGACTGGCAGGGCGAGAACCCCCGCCTGCCCGGCGTGACGCTGCCCCAGGGCCTGGCCGTGACCGAGGACCTGGAGGCGGCGCTGGCAGCCCCGGTCGTGCTGCTGGCGCTGCCGGCGCAGGCACTGGGCGGGTTTCTGGACGAACATGGCGGGCGGCTGGCAGGCAAGACCTTGGTCAGCACCGCCAAGGGCATCGACCTGACGCATCTGACCGGCCCCTCGACCCTGATCGCCGCCGCCTGCCCGCGGGCGACGGTGGCGGTGCTGACCGGGCCGTCATTCGCCGCCGACATCGCGCGCGGGTTGCCGACCGCGCTGACGCTGGCCTGCGCCGATCCGCAGGCGGGCGAGGCCCTGCAGCAGGCGCTGTCGACGCCGGTCCTGCGGCTTTACCGCACGACCGACGTGACCGGGGCCGAGCTGGGCGGGGCGCTGAAGAACGTGATCGCCATCGCTGCGGGCGCCGTCATGGGCGCGGGCCTGGGCGACAGCGCCCGCGCCGCGATCATCACCCGCGGTTTCGCCGAGATGACGCGCCTGGCCATCCACTTGGGCGCGCGCCCCGAGACGCTGACCGGGCTGTCGGGCTTGGGCGACCTGACGCTGACCTGCACCTCGGACGGGTCGCGCAACTTCCGCTTTGGCCGGGCGCTTGGCGCGGGGCTGGAGTTCGACACCGCCACCACGGTCGAGGGCGCGGCCACCGCCCGCGCCCTGGCCCGCATGGCCGCCCGCGACGGGCTGGACCTGCCCATCGCCGGCATGGTCGCCCGCCTTGCCGAGGGCCGCGTTTCGGTGGAAAAGGCCATGGACCATCTGCTGAGCCGTCCCCTGAAGGAGGAATGATGCCCCTGTTCGCCGTGATCTGCCGGGACAAGCCCGGCGCGCTGCAAATCCGCCTGGACACGCGCAACGCGCATCTGGCCCATATCCGCGACAGCGGCATCGTGGCCATGGCCGGCCCGCTGATCGAGGAGGGGGAGATGCGGGGATCGCTGGTGATCCTGGAGGCCGCCGACCTGGACGCGGCGCGGGCCTGGGCCGAGGCGGACCCCTACAAGGCCGCGGGGCTGTTCGCCTCGACCGAGATCACCGAGTGGAAGAAGGTGATCGGCTGATGGCCTTCTGGCTGTTCAAGTCCGAGCCTGACGTCTTTGGCTGGGACGACCTGGTGGCCCGGGGCGCGGCCGGCGAGGAATGGGACGGGGTGCGCAGCTATCAGGCGCGCAACATGATGCGGGCCATGAAGGTCGGCGACCTGGGCCTGTTCTATCATTCCAACATCGGCAAGGAGGCCGTGGGCATCTGCGAGGTCATCGCCCTGGCCCATCCCGACAGCACGGCGGCGGACCCGAAATGGGACTGCGTGGATGTGCGCGCGGTGCGCAGGCTGCCCCGCGCCGTCAGCCTGGACGAGGCCAAGGCCGAGCCGCGGCTGAAGGACATGGTGCTGGTCAACAACACACGCCTGTCGGTGCAGCCGGTGACCGAGGCCGAATGGGCCGTCATCATGGAGCTGTCGGGCGACCGGGGCTGACGGTGCGCCAACGGGCCAAGGGGCACGCGCCCGGCCTGCCCGCCGCGCGCGGCCCCTGCGGCGGGCACACCCCGCACCCGCCCTGCCGTTCCGGCCTTCTGGCCTCGGCCCAAGGCTAGCGGCTGGCGGAGGGGGGTGGCAAAGCCGAAACCTGTCGATTTTTAGCCATCCCCGCTTCATCTTCGGCCCGCCGCGCGCTAGGTTTGCGGCCATTCCGACAGCCAGGAGGTCACATGAGCCAACGCCTGCATCTCGTCTTCGGGGGCGAGCTGGTCGATCCGCAGGGAACCCAGTTCCGCGACACCAAGGACATCCACATGGTGGGGATCTTTCCAAATTACGAAACCGCCTTTGCCGCCTGGAAGGCCGAGGCGCAGCGGACCGTGGACAGCGCCCATACCCGCTATTTCATCGCCCACCTGCACCGCCTGCGCGACGAGCAGCGCGAGGTCAGCCCGACCGAGGAACTGGGCAGCTGATGGCAGGGGCGGGGCTGGGCCAGCTGGGGCTGTGGCTGCATCTGCGCGGCCGCCGCGGCGAGGACCCGGCCCTGCCCGCCATTCCCGCGGGCGAGGGTCCCGCGCTGGTCCTGCATGTCTCGGGCGATGCGCTGCAGGCCGAGGCGCAGGTGCTGCGCCGCCTGGCGCGCAGCCGGTCGGACCTGCGCGTGATCCGGCTGGCCCCGGAGGCGGCCGAGACCCCGGACCTGGCCCATGATCCCGCCCGGGCGGGACGGCTGCTGGACCTGGCGCGGCCGCGGGCCCTGCTGCTGCTGGGATCGGACCTGCCGCCGGCGCTGATCGCGGCGGCGCAGGCGCGGCAGATCCCGATGGTCCTGGCGGAATTCCGGCTGGACCGCAGCGCCCTGGCCTGGGGAATGGGGGCCAGCATGCGCCGGCAGCTTTTGTCGCATATGGCGGCGATCCTGCTGCGCGATGCCGCCAGCCACCAGATCGCCCGCCGCATGGGCCTGCCCGCGGCGCGGCTGCTGATGACCGGGCCGGTCTCCGAGATCCGCGAGCCGCTTTACTGTTCCGAGACCGAGCGCGTGTCGATGGCCCAGCAGATGAACGGCCGCCATGCCTGGTTCGCGGCCAGCCTGCCCCAGTCCGAGGAGGCCGCCGTTCTGGCCGCCCACGAGGCCGCGCTGCGCCATTCCCACCGCGCGCTGCTGATCCTGGCGCCGCGCGAGCCGGCGCGCATCGACGCCCTGGCCGCCCTGATCGAGGCCGGCGGCCTGACCGTCGCCCGCCGCAGCGAGGACGAGGATTTCGGCGACGAGGTGCAGGTGCTGCTGACCGACGGCCCGACCGAGATGGGCCTGTGGTACCGGCTGGCGCCCGTCAGCTTTGTGGGCGGGACGCTGGAGGGCGAGGACCCGGCGATGCGCCACCCGTTCGAGCCGGCGGGGCTTGGTTCGGCCATCGTGCATGGGCCCCAGCCCGGCCCCTATGCCACCGAATGGCAGCACTTGGACGGGGCCCATGCGGCCCGCCAGGTCCGCAGCCCCGAGGAGCTGGCCCAAGCCATCACCGAACTGACCCAGCCCGAGCTGATCGCGGCCCTGGCCAGCAATGCCTGGAAGGTCAGCACCGGCGGGGCCGAGGTGGCGATCCGCATCGCCGAACAGGTGCTGCGGGCGCTGGACCGTCCTGCCCGCGCCGGAAAGGTCCCGGCATGAAGCGCGCGCCCGGTTTCTGGTTCCGGCGCCCGCCGACGCTGCGCGCCCGCCTGCTGGCGCCCCTGGGGGCCGCCTATGCCCGCGCCACGGCCCGGCGGCTGGCGCAGGGCGCCCGCGCCCGGGTGGGCGTGCCGGTGGTCTGCGTGGGGAACCTGAACGCGGGCGGGACCGGCAAGACGCCCACGGTGATCCACCTGCAGATGATGCTGGCCGGGCGCGGGATCGCCGCCCATGTCGTGTCGCGCGGCTATGGCGGCAGCGCCAAGGGACCGCTGCAGGTCGATGAGCGGCGCCACGAGGCGGCCCTGACCGGGGACGAGCCGCTGCTGATGGCGGCCTTTGGGCCGGTCTGGGTGTCGGACGACCGGCTGGCGGGCGCGCGGGCGGCGGTGGCGGCGGGGGCGCAGGCGATCATCCTGGACGACGGTTTCCAGGATCCGGCGCTGGCGCATGACCTGGGGCTGGTCGTGGTCGATGCCGCCAAGGGTTTCGGCAACGGGCTGTGCCTGCCGGCGGGGCCGCTGCGCGAACCGGTGGGGGCGGGCCTGGCGCGGGCCGACCTGCTGCTGTCGATCGGGTCCGAGGCCGCGCAGGCGGGCTTTGTTCCGCCCCCGGACGCGCCCCCGCATCTGCGCGGACGGCTGGCGCCCCTGCAGATGGGGTTCGACTGGCGCGGCCACCGGGTTCTGGCCTTTGCGGGCATCGGGCATCCGGAAAAGTTCTTCGGCACGCTGCGGGACCTGGGCGCTGAGCTGGTCCGGGCCGAGCCGCTGGAGGATCACCAGCCCTTCACGCAGGCCCTGCTGACCCGGCTGGAGACCGAGGCGCGGATGCTGCGCGCGCAACTGGTCACCACCGAAAAGGACGCGGCCCGCCTGCCCCGCGCCTTTCGGCCCAAGGTCATGGCCCTGCCCGTGCGGCTGGCGCTGGCCGATGACGGGCCGCTGGTGGCCGCCCTGGACCGGCTGTTTCCGCGCGCCGTTTGAATTCCGCCCGGCGATGCCGATATATGGCGCTGAACCGCCGAAAGGACGCCCATGTCACGCAATGCCCGATCGAGGCTCAGCTTTTACCTGCTGCTGCTGCTGACGCTTTATGCCTCGCTTGCGGGCGCGGGCTGAGGGGCCGGGCATGTCGCAACGTTTTGGAGGCCGATTTTCACCCGAGGCCGGGGCGGGCCGCGCCCTGCCGCCGCGAGCCGAACTGCCGCCCACGCCGCGCCACCCGCATGAGGGACGGCCGAAATGGATCACCCTGGCCGCGACGCCCTTTCTGCTGGGCGCGTTCTTCCAGGGCGCGACCGGCATGGTCACCGACCTTGCGGCCTTCGGGCTGGTGGCCAGCGGCATGTGGATGACCCGCGAGGGGCTGGTCGCGCAGGCCGCCTTCGAGGCGCGGCGCATCGCCCGCCGCCCGGCCATCCCGCGCAAGCTGTTCGGCGGGCTGCTGGCGGGCTTGGGCGTGGGCCTGGGTGCCGCGGAACCCGGGGTCTGGGCTGAGGCCGGGATGATCGGCGCGGCGGGACTGGCGCTGCACCAGCTATCCTTTGGGGCCGATCCCTGGCGCGACAAGGGCCGCGAGGGGATCGACAGCTTTCAGCAGGACCGCGCGCAGCGGATGATCGAGGAGGCCGAGACGCATCTGGCGCAGATGAAGGACGCGATCCTGCGCGCGGGCGACCGGCGGCTGGAGGCGCGCGTCCAGATGTTCGCGGCCAGCGTGCAGCATCTGTTCGACCGGGTGCGGGACAATCCGGGGGGACTGGCCTCGGCCCGGCGCTATCTGGGGGTCTATCTGCTGGGCGCGCGGGATGCGACGATCCGCTTTGCCGATCTTTACGCCCAGACCCGGGATGCCGGGGCGCGGCGGGCCTATGAAGAGTTCCTGAACGATCTGGAGAAGGATTTCATCGCCCGCGCCGACCGTCTGCTGGACGGCGACCGCGAGGCGCTGGACATCGAGATGTCGGTCCTGCGCGAGCGTCTGGCCCGCGAGGGGCTGACCGGGGCCGCGACCCGCGTTGCGGCCGAGGATCGTCCCGCCCTGCAAAGCCAGGAGGCCCAGACGCTGGATGACCTGCTGAAGATGCCTTTTCCCGGCCAGAAGATCCCGCGCGACTGATGCCCCGTTTCGCGTTGCAGGTGGAATATGACGGCGCCCCCTTTGCCGGGTGGCAGGCGCAGGCCGACCAGCCCTCGGTCCAGGGGGCGATCGAGGCGGCGCTGGCGCGGCTGGATCCGGGCTTTGCCGCCGGCGCCCGGATCGCCGCGGCCGGTCGCACCGATGCGGGCGTCCATGCCACGGGCCAAGTGGCCCATGCCGACTTGGCGCGGGACTGGGACCCGTTCCGGCTGAGCGAGGCGCTGAACTGGCACCTGAAGCCCGCCCCAGTGGCGATCCTGCAGGCCGCGCGGGTGGAGGACGACTTTCACGCCCGGTTCTCCGCGACCGAGCGGCGCTATCTGTTCCGCCTGGTGGCCCGGCGCGCGCCGCTGACGCATGGGCGCGGGCAGGTCTGGCAAGTGCTGAACCCGCTGGACCTGGAGGCGATGCGCAAAGGCGCGGCGCATCTGGTGGGGCACCATGACTTCACGACCTTCCGGTCGTCGATCTGCCAGGCGAAAAGCCCGGTCAAATCGCTGGACTGCATCGAGATCACCGAACACGAGATCCCGCAGGGCCGGGAATACCGCTTTGTCCTGCGGGCGCGGTCCTTTCTGCACAACCAGGTCCGCAGCATCGTCGGCACGCTGGAGCGCGTCGGCGCGGGATCATGGGCGCCGGGGCGCGTGGCCGAGGCCCTGGCGGCCCGCGACCGTGCCGCCTGCGGCCCGGTCTGCCCGCCGCAGGGTCTTTACCTGACGGGGGTGGGTTATCCCTGCGATCCGTTCCGGGCGCCGCGGGAGGCCGGCAGCGGCGGATAGGCGGCGGGGTTGCGGCGGCGGCGCGGGCGTTCATCGCGGCGCGAGATGACGATCTTGAGCGTGTGCCACAGGATCCACAAATCCAGCCGCATGTTCCGGTGGCGCTGATAGATCAGGTCGATCTTCAGCTTGGCCGGCAGGCAGCGGCGGTAATAGGCGGCCTCGGTCGCCGCGGCGGATTTGCAGCGGGCTAGGATGCGATCCTCGTGCCGGTGATAGATCAGCGTGGCAAGGCCGGTGACGCCGGGGCGGCTTTGCAGAACCTGGGCATAGACGGCCGGGAAACGTTCGACATATTCGCGCAGGGGCGGTCGGGGCCCCACGAAGCTCATGTCGCCCTTGAGGATGTTGAAGAGCTGCGGCAGCTCGTCGATGCGCGAGCGGCGCATGAAGCGCCCGAGAGGCGTGATGCGCCAGTTCTTGTGCGCACCTGTGGCGCCGAAGTCCTGTTCCTCGCACAGCATGGTGCGGAATTTCCATTGGGTGAAGGGCTGGTTCGGCCCGCGCATCCGATGCGCCGCATAGAAGATCGGTCTCCCCTGCGCCACCAGCAGGATGCCCGCCATGGCCAGCATCACCAGCGCGACAGGGGGCAGCAGCAGCAGGGACAGGACGATGTCGAAGACCCGCTTGGACAGGGGCATCGGCTTGACGCCGGGGGCGCTGGCCTGACCCATGAACCAGGCCATCTTGGGCGAGGTCAGCGCCGCCAGCCCGGCCGCGTCGGTCTTGTCCCAGTCCTGGTGGATCGTCACGACGCCATCCGCTGTGCAGTTATAGGTCCTTCTTGGCGGCTAACACATGTGCACGGCATTGGGAACAGGTGGGGCATGCAAAGGGTGCAATCACTTGCGCCGCCATGGCAGTTCGGCCACTCTGCGCCGAGCGAAACAGCCACAAGCGGGAACATGCGCAAATTTCTGGTCCTTCTGGACGACAGCAAGGAATGCCTCAACGCGATGCGCTTTGCGGCGATGCGGGCGGCGCGCACGCAGGGCGGCGTGGTGATCCTGTCGGTCATCCCCGCGAACGAGATCCAGCACGGCTTTGGCGTGGCCGAGGTGATGCGCGCCGAGGCCCGCGAGCGTATCGAGGCGCATTTCGAGGTCTTTGCCAAGTGGATGCGGTCCCGGCCCGGCATCGAGCCCGACCTGGTCATCCGCGAGGGCGACCCGGCCGAGGAACTGCTGGCGCAGATCGCCGATGACGGCGAGATCGGCGTCGTGGTGCTGGGCCTCAGCGCGGAGAAGAGCGGCCAGAACCCGGTCCTCACGCGGCTGCTGCGCGACCCGACGGCGCTGCCCTGCCCGATCACCCTGGTGCCGGGCGACCTGTCCAAGGACCGGCTGGACGCGATCACCTGAGGGGGCCTGCTTGACCTGCGCGCCCGCCGTGGCCATATCAGGCCTCAAAGGAGCACGCCCATGTTCATCCAGACCGAGACCACCCCGAACCCCGCGACGCTGAAGTTCCTGCCCGGCGAGACCGTGCTGGGCAGCGGGACGGCAGATTTCCCCTCGCCCGATACCGGGGCCAGCTCGCCCCTGGCGCGCCGGATCTTTGCCGTCGAGGGCGTGGCGGGCGTCTTTCTGGGCCGCGATTTCGTGACCGTGACCAAGGCCGACGACGTGCCCTGGGATCACCTGAAGCCCTCGGTCCTGGGCGCGATCATGGAGCATTTCCAGTCGGGCGCCCCGGCCATCGAGGGCGCGGCCCCCGAAAGCGCGGGCCATGCCAGCCATGACGGCCCGGACAGCGAGATCGTGGGCCAGATCAAGGAGCTGCTCGACACGCGCGTGCGTCCGGCGGTGGCGCAGGACGGCGGCGACATCACCTTCCACGGCTTTGATCGCGGCATCGTCTACCTGCATATGCAGGGGGCCTGCGCGGGCTGCCCTTCCTCGACCCTGACGCTGAAGATGGGGATCGAGAACCTGCTGCGCCACTACATCCCCGAGGTGATCGAGGTCAGGCCCGTTGTCTGACAGGATCGTCCTGGGGTTCGACACATCGGCCGCGCATTGCGCGGCCGCTTTGCTGCGGGGGGACCGCCTGCTGACCATCCGGCACGAGGAGATGGCCAAGGGGCAGGCCGAGCGGCTGATGCCGATGCTGGAGGAACTGCTGGCCGAGGCCGGGCTGGGCTGGCGGGACCTGGACGCCCTGGGCGTGGGCACGGGACCCGGCAACTTTACCGGCATCCGCGTGGCGGTGGCGGCAGCGCGGGGGCTGGCGCTGGCGCTGCGCGTCCCGGCCATAGGCGTCAGCGCGACCGAGGCGGCGGCTTGGGGCCTATCCCGCCCTTGCCGGATCGTCCTGCCGGGGCGCGGCGACCTGGTCATCTGGCAGGATTTCGATACCGAGGCGTTGGATGAGGGCCGGCCTCAGCAGGCTAAGGCCGGCGCGCTGCCACCCGGCCCGGCGCCGGCTGCGCCCGCGGTCGCGCTGGCCGAGGGCGTGGCGCGCATTGCGGCCGGCCGTGCCGACCGGCCCGGACCGCGGCCTGCGCCGCTCTACCTGCGCCCTGCGGATGCGGCCCCGGCGCGCGAGGCCCCGCCCCGCATCCTGCCATGAACCCCCCCCCAGCCGATCCGCAGGCGCTGGCCGATCTGCATGCGCGCTGTTTTGAGCGTCCGGCACCCTGGACAGCCGGGGCCTTTGCATCGCTGCTGGAGGGGCGGGGCGCCTTTCTGCTGACCGAGCCGCAGGGGTTCCTGCTGGGACGGGCGCTGGCGGGCGAGGCCGAACTGCTGACCCTGGCGGTCGCCCCCGAGGCGCGGCGCCGGGGCCTGGGGCGCCGGCTGGTCGCGGGGTTTCGGGACGAATGCCAGGCCCGCGCGGTCGAGGAGGCCTTTCTGGAGGTCGCCGAGGATAACCTTGCGGCACGGCAGCTTTACCAAAGCCTCGGCTGGCTGGAAGCCGGCCTCCGGCGGCGCTATTACGGTCCGGCGACAGATGCGGTCGTGATGCGCCTGACGCTGCGTGCCACCCAAGAAGGCGGTTGACCGACCCTGACCGATGCGCCCTAATCGGGCGATCAGCGGGCCGGCTGAATCGCCCGCAAAAACAGGATGAGGTTCCTAATGTCCCTGATGAAAACGCTTCTGGCAGGTGCGGCCCTGACGGCCCTGACGTCCGGCGCGGCCCTGGCAGAACCGGCGCTGATCTATGACCTGGGCGGCAAGTTCGACAAGTCCTTCAACGAGGCCGCCTATGCCGGGGCGGAGCGTTGGGCGCAGGAAAGCGGCGGCAGCTATCGCGAGCTGGAGATGCAGTCCGAGGCACAGCGCGAGCAGGCCCTGCGCCGGTTGGCGGAATCCGGGTCGAACCCGATCATCATGGTGGGCTTCGCCTTTGGCGACGTCCTGACCAAGATCGCCGGCGACTATCCCGAGACCAAGTTCGGGATCATCGACATGGTGGTCGAGGCCCCCAACGTGCAGTCGGTCGTCTTTACCGAGGAACAGGGCAGCTACCTGGCGGGCGTCATGGCGGGCATGGCCTCTGACAGCGGGACGGTGGGCTTCATCGGCGGCATGGACATCCCGCTGATCCACAAGTTCGAATGCGGCTTTGCCCAGGGCTTCAAGTCGGTGCAGCCGGAAGGCAAGGTCGTCATCAACTATACCGGCACCACGCCCGCGGCCTGGAACGACCCGGTGAAGGGCGGCGAACTGGCCCGCGCGCAGAAATCGCAGGGCGCGGACGTGATCTATGCGGCGGCGGGCGGCACCGGCATCGGCGTGCTGCAGGCGGCGGCGGACGAGGGCATCCTGGCGGTCGGCGTGGACAGCAACCAGAATGCGCTGCATCCGGGCAAGATCCTGACCTCGATGGTCAAGCGGGTGGACAACGCGGTCTTTGACGCCTTCACCGCCGGCGCCGATCTGGAACCGGGCATCAAGGTCATGGACCTGGCCGCGGGCGGCGTGGACGTGGCCATCGACGACAACAATGCAGACCTGGTCACCGACGAGATGCAGGCCGCCGTGGACGAGGCCAAGGCCGCCATCGCCGCGGGCGAGGTTCAGGTCCACGACTACATGACCGACAACACCTGCCCGGCGTCGTAATGGCCCAAGGCGACGTGAGGGGGGGGCGGTCCGACGCGGCCGCCCCCGCTGCCATCGAGTTGCGCGGCATCTCGAAGGCCTTTGGTTCGGTTCAGGCGAACCGGGACATCAACCTGCGCGTTCCCAAGGGCACGATCCACGGCATCATCGGAGAGAACGGCGCGGGCAAGTCGACGCTGATGTCGATCCTTTACGGCTTCTATCGGCCCGATGCCGGGGAGATCCTGGTCAATGGCCGGCCCATCACCATCGCCGACAGCCAGACCGCGATCCGCGCGGGCATCGGCATGGTCTTTCAGCATTTCAAGCTGGTGCAGAATTTCACGGTCCTGGAGAACGTCATCCTGGGGGTCGAGGAGGGCGCCCTGCTGCGCCCCTCGCTGTCCAAAGCGCGCGGCGTGCTGAAGCAGCTGGCCGCCGAATACCAGCTGAACGTCGATCCCAATGCCACGGTCGAGGACCTGTCGGTGGGCCACCAGCAGCGGGTCGAGATCCTCAAGGCGCTGTATCGCCAGGCCGACATCCTGATCCTGGACGAGCCCACCGGCGTGCTGACGCCGGCCGAGGCCGACCACCTGTTCCGCATCCTGCAGGGCCTGCGCGACGAGGGAAAGACGATCATCCTGATCACCCACAAGCTGCGCGAGATCATGGAGATCACCGACAATGTCAGCGTGATGCGGCGCGGTGAGATGGTCGCCTCGGTCAGGACCGCCGAGACCAGCCCCGAGGAGCTGGCCGAGCTGATGGTCGGGCGCAAGGTGCTGCTGAACGTGGAAAAGACCCCTGCCCGTCCTGCCGCCCCGGTGCTGGAGGTGCGCGACCTGCGGCTGGTCGACGAGGGCGGCGTGGAACGGCTGCGCGGCATCAGCCTGGACATCCGTGCCGGAGAGATCCTGGGCATCGCGGGTGTCAGTGGCAATGGCCAGACGCAGCTGCTGGAGATCCTGGGCGGCTATCCCGGCAAGGGCAGCCGCGTCACCGGCGAGGTGCGCATGAACGGCCGCCCCCTGCCCCTGTCGGGGCGCGGCTGCGATGCCCGCCAGCGCCGCCGCGACGGCATCGGCCATATCCCCGAGGACCGGCAGGTCGAGGGGCTGATCATGGATTTCGCGGCCTGGGAAAACGTCGCATTCGGCTGGCAGGATGCGCCCGAGTTCAACAAGGGCTGGCTGATGGACAACCAGGCCATCCGCCGCGACGCCGAGGCCAAGATGGAGCGGTTCGACGTCCGTCCCCGTGACGCGGGGCTGGCGGCGCGCAACTTTTCGGGCGGCAATCAGCAGAAGATCGTCGTGGCGCGCGAGATCGAGCGCAATCCCGACCTGCTGCTGATCGGCCAGCCGACGCGCGGCGTGGATATCGGTGCGATCGAGTTCATCCACAAGCAGATCGTGGCGCTGCGCGATGCCGGCAAGGCAATCCTGCTGGTTTCGGTCGAACTGGACGAGATCCTGGCGCTGGCCGACCGGGTGGCCGTGATGTTCGACGGCCGCATCATGGGCGAGCGCCTGCCCGGGGACACGACCACGGGTGAGCTGGGCCTGCTGATGGCCGGCGTCACCGACACCCGCAATGAGGCCGCCCCCGCCGGCGGCCCCGCCCATGTCGACAAGCTGCCGGAAGGAAGGGCCTGATGGACAAGATGCCGAAATGGGCGGATGTCGTGCTGACGCCGCTGATCTCGCTGGTGCTGGCGATGGCGATCTCGGCGCTGGTGATCCTGGCGATCGGGGAAAGCCCGCGCGAGGCGCTGACCACGATGGTCGAAGGCGCGCTCGGCTCCAGCTATGGCTGGGGCTTCACGCTGTACTACGCGACCAACTTCATCTTCACGGGCCTTGCCGTGATGGTCGCCTATCATGCCAGCCTGTTCAACATCGGCGGCGAGGGCCAGGCGGCGATGGGCGGCCTGGGGGTCGCGCTGGTGCTGCTTTATCTGCCGCTGCCGCATTGGGGGCTGGCGCTGCCGGCCGCGATGGTGGGCGCGGCGGTCTTTGGCGCGGCTTGGGCCTTCATCCCGGCCATCCTTCAGGCCAAGCGCGGCAGCCATATCGTGATCACCACGATCATGTTCAACTTCATCGCGGCGGCGGCGCTGAACTATGTGCTGGTCAACCTGCTGCGCCCGGTGGGCAGCATGGACCCGGCCACGGCCCGCTTTCCCGAAGCGACCAACCTGCCCACGCTGTCGGACATCGCGGCGGCGTTCGGCATGGAATGGGGCCGCAACACGCCGGTCAACGTCACCTTCTTCATCGCGCTGCTGGCCTGCCTGCTGGTCTGGGTGCTGATCTGGCGCACGCGGCTTGGCTACCAGATCCGCGCGCTGGGCAAATCCGAGCCGGGCGCCGTCTATGCCGGCATCAATCCCGTGCGGATCACCGTGATCGCCATGCTGATCTCGGGCGGGCTGGCGGGGTTGATGGCCATCAACAACGTCATGGGCGAGGCCGAGCGCCTGGTCCTGAACGCGGTCGAGGGCGCCGGCTTCATCGGCATCGCGGTGGCGCTGATGGGCCGCAACCATCCCTTGGGCATCCTCCTGGCGGCGCTGCTGTTCGGGTTCCTCTATCAGGGCGGCGGGGAACTGGCGCTGTGGACCTCGATCCCGCGCGAGCTGATCGTGGTGATCCAGGCGCTGGTGATCCTCTTCACCGGGGCGCTGGACAACATGGTCCGGATGCCGCTGGAGCGGATCTTCCTGGCCACGCGGCGCAGCAGGGGGACCGCGCGATGAACATCCGGGATTCGCTGATCGCGATCATCGTCCTGGCCATCTGCCTGATCTGGGCGCTGGCCGACGGCCCCGCCGCGCAACAGGGCATCGGCAGCGCCCTGCGGCTGATGACGCCGCTGCTGCTGGCCTGCCTGGCCGGCCTTTATTCCGAACGGGCGGGCGTCTTCGACATCGGGCTGGAGGGCAAGATGCTGATGGCGGCCTTCACCTCGGCCTCGGTCGCGTTCCTGACCGGCAGCGCCTGGCTGGGCCTGGTGGCGGGCATCGGGGGCGCGCTGGCGCTGTCGCTGATCCACGGGCTGGCCTCCATCACCTTCATGGGCAACCAGCTGATCTCGGGCGTGGCGATCAACTTCCTTGCCTCGGGGCTGACGGTTCTGATCGGGCAGAACGCCTTTGGCCTGGGCGGGCGCACGCCGGCCCTGACCGGCGCGGGGCGGTTCAACCCCATCACCCTGCCCGGCGCCGATGCGGTCCGCGACGTTCCGGTCCTGGGGCCGATCTATTCGGGGCTGATCTCGGGGCAGACGATCCTGGTCTATGTGGCCTTCGCGCTGGTGCCGATCACCTGGTGGGTGCTGTATCGCACGCGCTTTGGCCTGCGCCTGCGGGCGGTGGGGGAAAACCCGGCCTCCGTCGACACGGCCGGGGTCTCGGTCACGCGGCTGCGCTATACGGCGGTGGCGATCTGCGGCGTGCTGACCGGCATCGCCGGCGCCTATCTGGCCACCGGCCTGTCGGCGGGCTTTGTCAAGGAAATGACCGCCGGGCGCGGCTTCATTGCCCTTGCCGCGCTGATCTTTGCCAAGTGGCGGCCCTGGCAGGCGCTGTTCGCGACCTTCCTCTTTGGCCTTCTGGAGGCGATCGCCAATCTTTATCCAAACCTGGACCTGGGGATCGTTACGGTCCCTTCGATGTTCATGAACGCCCTGCCCTATATCCTGACGGTGGTGATCCTGGCCGGCTTTGTCGGCCGCGCCATTCCGCCCCGCGCCGGAGGAGAGCCCTATGTCAAAGAGCGCTGAGCTTGCCGCCCTGATCCGCGACCGCGCCGGCGACGAGGCCCCGGAATTCGGCCTCATCCTGGGGTCAGGCTTGGGTCATCTGTCGGAAAAGGTGGAGGGCACGGCGATCCCCTATTCCGACCTGCCGGGCTTTCCCCATGCCGGAGTCTCGGGCCATGTCCCGCAACTGGTGATCGGCCAGCTGGAGGGGCGCCGCGTCGCCGTCTTTGGCGGCCGGTCGCACTACTACGAAAGCGGACGCGCCGATGCCATGCGGCTGCCGCTGGAGGTGCTGGCGGCGCTTGGCTGCGACCGGCTGATCCTGACCAATGCGGCCGGGTCGCTGCGGGCCGACATCCCGCCGGGCGGCCTGATGCTGCTGAACGACCATATCGCCTTCGCGGGCACGAACCCGCTGATCGGAGAGCCGACGGATGCGCGCTTTGTCCCGATGACCGATGCCCATGATGTCACCCTGCGCCAGGCGCTGGCGGCGGCCGCCGCGGCCGAGGGGGTGGAGCTGCCCGCGGGCGTCTATTGCTGGTTCTCGGGCCCCAGCTTCGAAACCCCGGCCGAGATCCGGGCGGCGCGGGTGCTGGGCGCGGATGCGGTCGGCATGTCCACCGTGCCGGAGATCATCCTCGGCCGCTTTCTGGGCCTGCGCTGCGCCGCGATCTCGGTCATCACCAACATGGGGGCGGGGCTCAGCGACGAATCGATCAGCCACGACCACACCAAGGCGATGGCCCCCCTGGGCGCCACCAAGCTGGAGGCGGTGCTGCGCCGCTTCCTGCGCGAAAGCTGAACGCGCCCCTTCTTCGTTGCGTGAAATACCCTACGGGAGGCGGTGTCGGCAGGACGGCCCTCAGCCCGTCATCCGCGCCAAGGCCGCTTCGACGGCGCCAGCAGCCGCCTCCAGGTCGCGCAGATCCGCCACCGGCACGATCTGCCCGCGCCCGTCGTCATGGCGGGCACGGTGGCTGTTGTAGCGCGGATCGTAATGATCGCTCAGCAGCCCCTCGGACAGAAGGCGCCAGTCGCGGGCCTCGATCAGCGCGCGCCAGCTTTCAATCCGGGCCGCAGGGTGCAGGGGTGCCAACTGTGTCAGGATCGGCTCCATGCGTGCATCGTCGCTCAGCACCTCCTCATAGCGGTCGGCGGTGAAGGCGGCGCGCGCCGCGACGGGCACCTCCAGCCGGATGCGCGGCGCGGCGCAGATCGCCTGCCACATCGCCTTGGGCAGGTTCAGGTTGCCGATGCGGCTGCTCTCGGCCTCGACCAGGACCGGGCGGGCGGGGTCCAGCGCCTCGAAGGCCAGGGCCAGCCGGCCTTCGAACATCTTCTGGCTGGGCTGGCCGCCGGGCATGCCGCCGAAGATGCTGCCCCGATGGTTCGCCAGCCCCTCCAGGTCGATGACCTGGTGCCCGCGCTCGGCCAGGCGCAGCAGGATCTCGGTCTTGGCGCTGCCGGTATTGCCGTCCAGGACGATCACGGGCGAGGACACGGGCCCGTTCTGCACCAGGTCCACCACCAGCCGCCGCCAGGCCTTGTAACCGCCCTCGACCCGCGCGGCCCGCCAGCCAACCTCGCGCAGCAGCGTGTTGAAGGCGCCCGACCGCTGGCCGCCGCGCCAGCAATAGACCAGTGGCTTCCAGGCCCCGTCCTGTCCGGACAGCGGTCCGGCGATGTGGCGCGCGATGGCCGAGATGACCAGCGCGCCGCCGATCTTGCGGGCATCAAAGGGCGAAACCTGCTTGTAGATCGTGCCGACGCGGGCCCGCTCCTCGTCGTCCAGGACAGGCAGGTTGATCGCGCCGGGCAGGTGATCCTCGGCGAATTCCGCCGGAGAGCGGGCATCGATGATCTGGTCGAACCCCGACAGCGCGGGGTCGGCCACGCGGGACAGGCGCAGGTTCAAGATCAGAAGACGTAGACGGGCGTGCCGATCGGCACCTGGTCAAACAGGCTGATCACGGCCTCGTTGCGCATCCGCAGGCAACCGTTCGACACCGCGCGGCCGATCGATCCGGGCTCGGTCGTGCCGTGGATGCGGATCGCGGTGTCCTGGCCGTTCTCGTTGTACAGATACAGCGCGCGCGCCCCCAGGGGGTTCGTCGGCCCACCGGGCATGCCGTCGGCATATTTCTGATAGGCCGTCGGGTTGCGCTCGATCATGTCGTTGGTCGGGCGCCAGCTGGGCCATTCGACCTTGCGCCCGATGGTGGCCTTGCCCTTCCAGACCAGTTCGTCGCGACCGACGGCCACGCCGTAGCGGATCGCCCGGCCGGGTGCCACGACGTGATAAAGGAAGAAATCCCGGCTGACGACCACGATGCTGCCGACCTCGAAATCATCGCGGATGGCGACCTCGGTCGGCACATAGGGGTCGGCCTGGGCCACGGCGGGCGCCGCCGCAGGGGCGGCCTGCGCCATCACCAGCGAGGGCGTTGCAGCCAGCAGGGCGGCCAGCGAGATCAGCTGACGACGGTTCATGGCGGATATCCTCGTCCAGTTCGTTTCCCCACCGATACAGGAAAAACGGGGCCCGCTGCAACTCACGACGACGTTGCGGGGCGCTGCGCCCTTGACCGGCGGGCCCCGCGGCCACATCTGTTTCACATGAGCCGCGTCATGCCCCGCCCGGATTGCCACGCCCGCACGGCGTCCCCCCGTCCCGCCCATCGGTGCCGGGGCCGGGGCGATCGTGCCTGCCGCTGCCATCCCGCGGCGCGGCTGCGCCTGTCGCGGCCCGCCCCCCGGCCCGAGCCGCAGCACCTGGACGCCCATCCGCGCCGCGATCTGCCCGATCGCGCGCCCATGCGCCCGCAGGCCCCGCCGGCCGCCCTGATATTGCATCGCCCTTCCCGCAATATCAGTGGATCCGGACATGACCTCTGCCATCACCCTTGACCTGCCCGTCCCGGGCATCAGCTGCGGCGCCTGCGCCGGCCGCGTGACCCGCGCGCTGACCGACCTGCCAGGCACCGCCGACATCAACGTGAACCCGATCACCAAGCGCGCGCATCTGCGCCTGGACGGCGCCACCCTGCCGCAGGTGCAGGAGGCGCTGACGCAGGCGGGCTATCCCGCCGAACTGATCACCACCCGCCTGGCGATCGAGGGCATGAGCTGCGCCTCGTGCTCGGGGCGCATCACCCGCGTGCTGTCGGCGCGTCCCGACGTCGCCGAGGCGCAGGTGAACCTGGCGACGCATCGCGCCCAGGTGACACATGCCCCGAACCTGACGCCCGAGGCGCTGGCGCGGATCGTCACCGACCTGGGCTATCCCGCGCAGGTCCAGCAGCCCGACCAGCCCGCGGCCCCGCCCCCGGACGAGGCCCCCGCCCTGCGTCGCGCCTTTCTGACGGCGCTGGCGCTGACCGTTCCGGTCTTCGTGGCCGAGATGGGGGGCCACCTGTTCCCCGCCTTTCACCACTGGCTGCACGGGCTTGTCCCGACGCAGGTCCTGTGGCTGGCGCAGCTGGCATTGACGCTGGCGGTGCTGATGGGGCCGGGCCGTCGCTTTTTCACCACCGGCATCCCTGCGCTGATGCGCGGCGCGCCCGAGATGAACAGCCTGGTCGCCTTGGGCGCCGGGGCGGCCTTCCTGTTCTCGACCGTCGTCACGCTGGCGCCGCAGCTTGTCCCGGTTGCCTCGCGCCATGTCTATTTCGAGGCCGCGGCCGTCATCGTGACCCTGATCCTGATGGGCCGCTGGCTGGAGGCACGGGCCAAGGGCCAGGCCGGCGAGGCGATCCGCCAGCTGATCGCGCTGGTCCCTGAACATGCGACCGTCCTGCGCGACGGCAAGCCGGAACAGGTGGCCGTCGCGGATCTGCGACCGGGCGACCTGGTCCGTCTGGCGCCGGGCGAACGCGTGGCGCTGGATGGCGTGATCACCGAAGGCTCCGGCCCGGTCGACGAATCCATGCTGACCGGAGAGCCGATCCCTGCCGCCAAGACGCCCGGCGATCCGGTCACCGGCGGCACGGTCAACGGATCCTCGGCGCTGACCTTCCGGGTGACCGCGACGGGGGCCGACACGGTCCTGTCGCGCATCGTGGCGCTTGTGGAACAGGCGCAGGCCACGCGGCTGCCGGTGCAGGCGCTGGTGGACCGGATCACCCGCGTCTTTGTCCCGGTGGTGATGGGGCTGGCGCTGCTGGCCTTTGCGCTGTGGCTGTCCTTCGGGCCGGGCCTGGCCGAGGCGGTCGTCGCCGCCGTCGCCGTGCTGATCATCGCCTGCCCCTGCGCGATGGGGCTGGCGGTGCCGGTGTCGATCATGGTGGGCAGCGGGCGGGGCGCGCAGCTGGGCGTGCTGTTCCGGCGCGGCGATGCCCTGCAGAAGCTGGCCGAGGCGCGGATCGTGAGCTTTGACAAGACCGGCACCCTGACCCAGGGGCACCCGCGCGTCACCGCGATCTGGACCGACGGCATCGGGCGCGACGACGCCCTGCGCCTGACCGCCGCGGCCGAGGCGCGGTCCGAACATCCGCTGGCCGCCGCGATCATGTCCGAGGCCGAGGGGCTGGACCTGCCCGAGGCCCTGGATGTCACCGCCACGCCCGGGCGCGGCCTGACCGCCACCGTGGAAGGACAGGCGCTGCTGATCGGCAACCGCGCGGCACTGGAGGGCGCGGGCGTCGTGCCGGCGGCGGCGCTGATGAATGAGGCCGACCGGGCCGCCGCCGAGGGCGCGACCCCGGTGCATCTGGCGGTGGAGGGGCGGCATGTCGCGACCTTTGCCCTGGCCGATCCAGAACGCGCCGAGGCCGCGCCGACCGTCGCCGCCCTGCACCAGCTGGGGCTGGAGACGGCGATGCTGTCGGGCGACCTGCCCGCCACCGCGCGGGCCGTGGGCGCGAGGCTGGGCATCGACCGGATCGAGGGCGGCCTGACACCGGAAGACAAGCTGACCACGATCCGCAGCATGGGCAAGGGCAGCGTCTTTGTCGGCGACGGCATCAACGACGCCCCTGCCCTTGCGGCGGCCGAGACCGGCATCGCCATCGGCACCGGCACCGACATCGCCATCGAATCGGCGGATGCGGTGCTGATGTCGGGCGATCCGCAGGGCGTGGTGCGGGCAATCCGGCTGTCGCGCGCGGTGATGCGCAACATCCGCCAGAACCTGTTCTGGGCCTTTGCCTACAACACCGCGCTGATCCCGGTCGCCATGGGCGTGCTGGTGCCCTTTGGCGGGCCGCAGCTGTCGCCGATGCTGGGCGCGGGGGCGATGGCGCTGTCCTCGGTCTTCGTGGTGGGCAATGCCCTGAGGCTGAGGCGCGCGGGATGAGTCCCGCCCGCCGCAACGTTTTGGCCGGGGCCGCCGCCCTGGCCCTGACACGCCCGGCCGAGGCCGCGCCGCCCCCCGGCCTGCTGTGCTTTGGCGACAGCCTGACTGCAGGATATGGCCTTGGCCGGACCGAGGGGCTGGTGCCGCGGCTGTCGGCCTGGCTGACCGATCGCGGCCATCCGGCCCGGCTGATCGACGGCGGGCTGTCGGGCGACACGACCTATCGCGGGCGCGTCCGGATCCAGCTGTCGCTGCGGCGCCACCGGCCCGATGCGGTCATGGTCGAATTGGGCGGCAACGACATGCTGCGCGGCTGGAGCGCCGAACAGGCCGAGGCGAACCTGGACGCGATCCTGACGACGGCGGGCAAGGGTGGGCGACCGCTGCTGCTGGTGGGCATCCAGGCGCCCGGTGGCGGTGCCGCCTGGCGCGGGGCATGGGCCCGGATGTGGCCGCGGCTGGCGGCGCGGCACGATGCGCTGCTGCTGCCCGACCTTTATGCGCCGCTGGCGGCGGTTCCGCGCGCCCGGCGCGGCCCGCTGCTGCTGCGCGACGGGGTCCATCCTTCTGCGCAGGGGGTGCGCCTGATCGTGGACCACCTGGGGCCGGCCGCCGCCGAACTGGTGCGGCGCGCGCAGGCGGCCTGAGGTCCGAAGGCCGACCCGCCAGGCCGGCCTTCGGGTGATCATCGGGCGGATCTAATGACCGGCATGAGCGGCGTCGGCCGTGGCTGCGGCTTCGGCGCGATCATTGTCCACGACGGCCTCGGCCTCCTCGGTGCCGCAATCGCCGAAATCGAAGGCCAGCGTCAGGCTGTCGCCCTGCGTCAGCGGGCGTGTCAGGCCCAGCAGCATCACGTGATCGCCGCCCCGGACAAGGTCATGCACCTCTCCGGCGGGGACAGTGATCCCCTCCTCCAGATGCGTCATGCGCATCACGCCGTCGGCTTCCAGATGGGTGTGCAGCTCGGCCCGCTCGGCCGCGTCGGTCGAGATGCCCTGCAGCGTGCAGTCCACCGCGCGATGATTGGCCAGCTGCAGGAACACGGCCGCGGTCCTGGGATTGGTGCTGCGCGCATAGGCGTCGTTGATGTGCATGCCGTCATGGGCCAGGGCGGCAACGGGCAGCAGGGCCGCAAGCGCGGCAAGGGTCAGGGTCTTCATCTGTCGGTCCTTGATAGAATTCGTGTCGGTCTCAGGCAGGCTGAGGGGCCGGGGGACCCCGGACACGAATCACCGCTTCCAGCACCGGGACGTGGCCGGCGATCAGGGCCAGGGGACCGGGCTGCGGCAGCGGCGCGCGCAGCGGCAGGGCGGGATCCGGCAGGCCGATCACGGCCAGCAGCGACAGCGCCATGTCCGGACAGATCCGTGCCTGCCCCTCCCCGCCATCCGGCAGGCGGGTCACCACCACGCCATGGCCGGTGCACAGGACCACCTCGGTGCCCTGGCGTATCGTTCCACGAGCCGCGCCCAGCCCGATGCTGGTCAGCATCAGGACCAAGATCAGAAGCAGGGGAACGGGACGGAACATGGCCGCAACCTAATTCGGCGTTCAGGAAAGGTCAGCAGGCAATCGCCGTGCGGGGTCCGCCTGGACAACAGGCCGCAGCGCATGTGCAAAAGCCCCGCCGGAGGGCGGGGCGATGCAATCGAAACGAGGCAGGCGATCAGGCGGTGGCGGCGGCGCCTTCGGCCTTGACCAGGTCGCGCTTGATCTTCAGCGCGCGGTCCGACAGCTCGGTGTCCTTGGCCTTGGCCAGGAAGGCGTCCAAGCCGCCCCGGTGATCGACCGAGCGCAGCGCCGCAGCCGAGATCCGCAGCGAGTAGCCGCGGCCCAGCTTTTCGGACAGCAGCGTGACCTCGTTCAGGTTCGGCAGGAACCGGCGACGGGTCTTGTTGTTGGCATGGCTGACATTGTTACCGGTCATCGGGCCTTTGCCGGTCAGTTCGCAGACGCGCGACATGGTGTGTTCCTTCGTCTCAGCTACGCGGGCGTCCCCGGCGGTGGGTCCGTCCCAATGTGAAAGGGCGCCGCGAGGCAGCGCCCGGAATTCCGTTCGCGGGGGATTACAGGTCCCCGCGCCCCCAGTCAAGCCTTGTCGGGCATTTCCCTGCCCGCGTCGCGCCACGATGCCTCCAGCGCGATCAGCCTTTCCTTGCGCCACAGCCCGCCCGCATAGCCGGTCATGGTGCCGTCCGCGCCGATGACCCGGTGGCAGGGCACGACCAGCGCTAGCCGGTTGGCGCCATTCGCCCGCGCCACCGCCCGCACGGCCGAAGGCTGGCCAATCGCCGCGGCCAGTTGGCCATAGCTGCGGGTCTGGCCGGGGGGGATCGCCTGCAATTCCTGCCACACCCGCAGCTGGAAGGGTGTTCCGTGCATCCGGACCGGCAGGTCCAGCCGCCCGTCGCGCCCGGCAAAGAATCCCTCCAGCGCGGCTTCGGTGCGGTCGATGATCCCGTTGCGCCCCAGGCCGACACGGCCCCCGACCAGCGCGGACAGCCGCCGCAGCCCGTCTGGCAGCGCCTTGCGGTCGATGAATTCCAGCAGGTGCAGCGCCCGGTCGTCGGCAATCGCGATCATGCCGCCAAGCGGCGTGTCGATCCAATCCGCGTTCAGGTCGCCACTGCCGCGCATCTGGTGCGGCGCATGGCCGAACAGCGCGCGGAAAGCCTGTCGAAAACCCGAGGCCGAATCAAACCCCGCATCCAGTTGCGCCTCGATCATCGCATCCCCCTGATGAAGCCGGGCCAGCCCCTGCCTCAGCCGCGCGGCCCGCGCCATCTGCAGAAAGCTTTGGCCGTAATGTTGCCGGAACAGCCGCCGCACGGTCGAGGGGTCCAGCCCCCGCGCCACCAGGTCCGCCTCGGACCAGCGATGCGCGGGCCGGTCCGCCAAGGCGCGGGTCAGCTCGGCGATCACCGGATGCGCCTCGGCCTGCGGGCCCTGCGGGGTGCAGCGCAGGCAAGGGCGAAAGCCTGCGGCCCGCGCCTGACCGGCGGTCGCGAACCAGCGGCAGTTGCGGGCCAGCGGCTTGCGGGCCGGGCAGGTCAACCGGCAAAAGATCCCGGTCGAGGTGACGCCCACCAGCGCCACCCCTTCATAGGCGGGGTCGCGCGCCAGAAGCGCCGCGTAGAGACGGTCGTGATCGGTCAGGTCGCGCATGATGCCCCCTTTCGCACCGTTCTAATCGATTCGGGCCAGGGAGGGGGCGCGAAATCGGGCAGCTATTGCGCGCGATCCCCGGCCAGCCAGTCCAGCACCTCGCCCGCGGCCTGGCCGGGGGGCAGGTCGCCCGCCGCCACCGCGCGGCCCAGATCCTCGACCCGGCGGCGCGTCTCGGGCCGGTCCAGCTGCGCCAGCAGCCCGGCGCGCAGCTCTGCCAGGAACCAGTCGCGCGCCTGATCGGCCCGGTTGCGGTCGAAATGCCCGTGATCGCGCCGCCATTGCACCAGTTCCTGCATCTGGTCCCAGGCTTCGTCCAGCCCCGAGCCCGTCGTGGCCGAGACGGGCAGCGCCTTGGGAAAGCCCTCGGGGTCCTGCGGCCGCTTGCGCAGCAGGCGCAGGGCACCCGCATAGTCGGCAACGGTGCGCCGCGCTGTTGCCAGCAGGTCGCCATCGGCCTTGTTGACCAGGATCAGGTCGGCCATCTCCATGATGCCGCGCTTGACCCCCTGCAGCTCGTCGCCGCCGGCGGGCGCCAGCAGCAGGACGAACAGGTCCGACATCTGGGCCACCAGGGTCTCGGACTGGCCGACGCCGACGGTTTCGATCAGGACCACGTCAAATCCCGCCGCCTCGCACAGGCGGATCGCCTCGCGCGTGCGGCGCGCGACGCCGCCCAGATGCGCGCTGGAGGGACTGGGCCGGATATAGGCGCGCGGATTGCGCGACAGCAGCTCCATCCGCGTCTTGTCGCCCAGGATCGACCCGCCTGACCGCGTCGAGGACGGGTCCACCGCCAGCACCGCCACCCCCAGCCCCTGCCCCGTCAGCCGGGTGCCGAAGGCTTCGATGAAGGTCGACTTGCCGACGCCGGGCGTTCCCGACAGGCCGATCCGCAGCGCCTGCCGGTCGGGCAGCGCCGCCAACAGGGCCTGCGCGCGGGCACGGTGGTCGGGACGGGTTGATTCGACCAGGGTGATCGCGCGCGACAAGGCACGGCGATCGCCCTGGACCAGCGGTGTCATTAGGTCGTCCATCTTGTCGCGTCGCCTGTCCCGGCTGTGGCCTGCGGCGGCAGATTGGACCAGACGCCGCGGCGCGGCAATCCCCCGACGCCCCTCAGGGCGCTTGCCACGGAGGCCGTGGCTGCCTAATTGTGGTCGGTATCAGGATTGGAGATGCCCATGCGCGCGCCGTCGCGCCCCCTCGCCTGGCAGCTGTCAGCCGTTGTCCCGCCCACCGCCTCGCGGCGCATGGTGCTGGGCGGACTGGCGGCGCTTGCCCTGACCTTTCCGGCAGATGCGGCCCCGCTGCAGCCCGACTGGCAGGCCCGGCCCCTGCAGATGATGATGGTGACCTCGCCCGCCTGTTACTTTTGCCGCCTCTGGCGGGAGGAGATCGGGCCGGGCTATGCCGCCTCGGCCGCGGGGCGCATGGCGCCGATCTTCGAGGTGGACGTGGCGGGACCCTTTCCCGATGGCCTGGCGCTGGACCGCAGGCCGCGGCTGACCCCTAGTTTCATCCTGCTGGAACGCGGCACCGAGATCGGGCGGGTCGAGGGCTATGTCGGCCGCCGGCATTTCTATCCCGTCCTGGAGGAGGTGATGCAGCGCGCCGGCTTGGACCTGCCCGAAAGCGGAGCGCCGGAATGACCGCGCTGACCGATCCCGAGGCGGACACCGGCCAGCGTCCCCCCGCGCCCGGCCCGGCCGAGATGCTGGAACGGGTGTCAGAGGCGGCAGCGCTGATGAAGGCGCTGGCGCATGAGGGGCGGATGATGATCCTCTGCCACCTGTCCGGGGGTGAAAAGACCGTCACACAGCTGGAACAGCTTCTGGAGCAGCGCCAGGCGACCGTCAGCCAGCAACTGGCCCGGCTGCGCGCCGAGGGGCTGGTCGCCTGCCGGCGCGAGGGCAAGGCGCGGCTTTATTCCGTGGCCGACCCGCGGGCCGCCGAAGTGGTGGCACTGGTGCATCGGCTGTTCTGCGCGGACTGAACTGCGCGGCCCTGCCCGGTCGCCTTGCAGCGCATGCCCCCGGCCCATTTGGACAAAGAAGATGGAGCGCGGGCTTTTGTTGCAGACGGGCCTGCGCTAGGCATGCGGCAATCCATTTTCCGTGAAGGTGCCGCCATGCATGACATCCGTGCGATCCGAGAGAACCCCGATGCCTTCGAGCAGGCCCTGAACCGGCGTGGCCTGCATGGGCTGACCTCGCAGATCCTGTCGCTGGACAGCGCGCGGCGGGCGCGGATCAGTGCGGCCGAGACGGCGCAGGCCGAGCAGAACCGCGCCAGCAAGGAGGTCGGCGCCGCCAAGGCCAAGGGCGACGAGGCCGAATTCGAGCGCCTGCGGGCGCTGGTGGCCGAGAAGAAGGCCGATATCGCCCGCACGCAGTCCGAGGCTACCGATCTGGACGCGCAGCTGCGCGACCTGCTGCTGGGCATCCCGAACCTGCCGCTGGAGAGCGTGCCCGAGGGCCGTGACGAGGAGGACAACGTCGAGCTGCGACGCTGGGGCAGCCCCCGCGCGCTGGACTTTGCCCCGGTCGAGCATTTCGAGATCGCGGGCGTCCGGCCCGGGATGGATTTCGAGACCGGCGCCAAGCTGTCGGGCAGCCGCTTTGTCGTGCTGAAGGGCGGTGTAGCGCGCATCCATCGGGCGTTGGCGCAGTTCATGCTGGACCTGCATATCGACCGGCACGGCCTGCAGGAGACCTGGACCCCCGTCCTGGTGCTGGAGGAGATGATGCTGGGCACGGGTCAGTTGCCCAAGTTCGGCGAGGACAGCTATAAGACCCGCGAGGGGTACTGGCTGATCCCGACCTCCGAAGTGACGCTGACCAACACCGTGAACGGCGACCTGCTGGACCAGTCCAGCCTGCCCCGGCGCATGGTCGCGCACAGCCAGTGCTTCCGGTCAGAGGCCGGCAGTGCGGGCCGCGACACCACCGGCATGCTGCGCCAGCACCAGTTCGAAAAGGTCGAGATGGTGTCGATCACCGACGCCGACAGCGGCTTGGCCGAACACGATCGCATGACCCGCTGCGCCGAGGCGGTGCTGGAGGCGCTGGAACTGCCCTATCGGACCATCGTGCTGTGCACCGGCGACATGGGGGCGGGCGCGCGCATCACCCATGACCTGGAGGTCTGGCTGCCCGGCCAGGACCGCTATCGCGAGATCAGCAGCGTCAGCTATTGCGGCGACTACCAGGCGCGGCGGATGAACGCCCGCTATCGCCCCGAGGGCGGCGGCAAGCCGGAATTCGTCCACACGCTGAACGGGTCGGGCCTTGCGGTCGGGCGCACGCTGATTGCGGTTCTGGAAAACGGCCAGCAGGCCGACGGTTCGGTCGAACTGCCCGCCGCGCTGCACCCCTATCTGGGCGGGGCCACGTGCCTGACGGCCGAGGGGCTGCTGGCCTGAGGCCAAAAGATCCTCGATGCCGTCCGCGCCGCGCAACTGCCGCAGGCTAAGCGGCGTTGGCCGGTATGGTACGCGTGGGAAATCTTGTTCAGACGGCGGCGACGGCGATCTTCGTGATCGCCGGGCTGCGCTTTGCCTGGCGGCCGCATGCGCCGGTCCTGGATGACCTGGCCAGCGCGCGGCTTGCGGGTCCGCTGCTGCCGCCGCCACCCCAGATCCAGGCGGCCAGCGCGGCGTCGATCCCCCAGCTGTATCTCGATCCGGTCAATGTGCTGATGTGGTCGCTGCTGGCGACGGTGCTGATCATGGTCCTGCTGGATGCGGCCGGGCAGTGGATCGATTTTTCCGACGACCGCACCCTGCGCGCCGGGCGCGGCCGCATCTGGCCCCTGTTTTCCGCCGCACTGTTCAGCGCGGCCCTGTGGCCCTGGATGTTCACGGAGCATTCCGGCTGGCTGATGCTGGGCACGGCGGTGACGGCGGGCACGGCGGTCGTCGCCGCACGCCGCGCCGCAGGGCGGCAGCGGCCGGCCATCGGCTTTTTCGCGGGCTGGGCCACGGCCCTTCTTTCCGCGTCCCTTGCGGGTTTTGCCGCGGCCCGGCTGGCCCTGCCGGTGCAGGCGCTGGCGGCACTGGCGATCCTTCCCGGGGCCGCCATCGGCATGGCGGCGCAGCTGTGGATCGGGCCCAGCATCGGCTATTCCGCGGCGCTGATCTGGGCCTTCTGCGGGCTTGCGGTCACCACCATGGGCAGCGACCCGATGATCGCGCTGGCCGCCATCCTGGGCATCTCGGGGATGGCGGCCGTGCTGGTGCGCGCGGCCAGCTGAGATCAGCTGCCCTTGGGCTTCTGGCGGTTCTTGTGCTTGGACAGCGCGCCAGACTGGACGATCTTCGTTGCCTTGGCCTTGAAGGGGTTGTCGCCCCCCTGGTCGCGGAAGAACAGGCGGATCGGCGTGCCTGGCATGTCGAAATCCTGCCGCAGCCCGTTGATTAGGTAACGCTGATAGCTGTCGGGGATCTTGTCGGTATGCGTCGCCTTGACGATGAAGGCCGGGGGCCGCGTCTTGACCTGCGTCATGTAGCGCAGGCGGATGCGGCGGCCACCGGGCGCCGGGGGCGGATGGCTCTCGGTCATCGCGCCCAGCCACTGGTTCAGCCGCGCGGTGGACACCCGGCGGTTCCAGACCTCATGCGCCTTGACGACGGCATTGTGCAAACGGTCCAGCCCCTTGCCGGTGCGCGCCGACACGGTGACGAGCGGCGCCCCCTTCAGCTGCGGCAGCAGCTTTTCGAAACTGGCGCGCATCTCGTTCAGCTTGTGGGACTTGTCATCCTCCAGGTCCCACTTGTTGACCGCCACGACGACGGCGCGACCCTCGGTCTCGGCAAAGTCGGCGATCCGCAAATCCTGGGTCTCGAAGGGGATCTCGACATCCAGCAGGACGACCACCACCTCGGCAAAGCGGACCGCGCGCAACCCGTCGGCCACCGACAGCTTTTCCAGCTTCTCGGTCACGCGGGCGCGCTTGCGCATGCCGGCCGTGTCGAAGATGCGCATGGGCGTGCCCATGAAATTCGTGGTCACGCTGATCGAATCGCGGGTGATCCCGGCCTCGGGACCGGTCAGCAGGCGATCCTCGCCCAGGATCTTGTTGATCAGCGTCGACTTGCCCGCGTTGGGACGGCCGATCACGGCCATCTGCAGCGGACGCGCCTCGGACGGGCGCCAGTCCTCGGACCCCTCGCCCGATTCGGCATCCTCGTCGCTCAGGTCGATGTCGGTCGCGGCCTCGATAGGCGCGGGACGCTCGGCCTCGATCCGGTCCGACAGCGGCATCAGGACCCGGTAAAGGTCGTCCATCCCCTCGCCATGCTCGGCCGAGATGCGGATCGGCTCTCCCAGGCCCAGGGCATAGGCCTCCATGGCGCCCGCCTCTCCGGCACGGCCTTCGGACTTGTTCGCAGCGATGATGACGTGCTTGGCGCGGCGGCGCAGGATCTCGGCGAAATACTCGTCGGCTGCGGTGATGCCGATGCGCGCGTCGACCACGAACAGGCAGATGTCGGCCTCGTCCACGGCGCGCTCTGTCAGGCGGCGCATGCGGCCCTGCAGGCTGTCGTCCTCGGCCATCTCCAGGCCGGCGCTGTCGATCACGACAAAGCGCAGGTCGCCCAGGCGGCCGGCACCCTCGCGGATGTCGCGGGTGACGCCGGGCTGGTCATCGACCAGGGCGAGCTTCTTGCCAACCAGACGGTTGAACAGGGTGGACTTGCCCACATTGGGCCGTCCGACGATGGCGAGTGTGAATGTCATCTGAACGCATGCAACTGGCCGTTGCGCGCAACGACGTAAAGGGTTTGACCGGCGACGACGGGGGCCGAGGCTGCCCCGCCGGGGATCTGCGCCTGGCCGACCAGCGCGCCGGAGGCGGGATCGAAGCTGCGCAACATGCCATCACTGGAGGCGACATGCAACCGCCCTCCGGCAAGGACCGGTCCGTAATGGGCATGGATGCCGCTTTGACGGCGCACGCGCTCGGTCGTGAAATAGGGCAGCGCCTGGCGCCAGATGACGCCGCCGGTGGCCGCATCCAACCGCACCAGCTCGGCCTGGTCGTTGACCGCAAAGACCGAACCACCCGCCACGACGACCGGGCTGGTGGCGCCGTCGCGCGCGCTCCAGTCCTGAAGCCCCGTGGCCAGGTCCATCGCCTCGATCCGCCCCGAGGAGGTGCCGGCATAGACCCGCCCGCCCGAGATCACCGGATCGCCGGTCAGGTCGCGAACAACCGCGATGCTGCGGCCCTGCCGGGTGCCGGCGATCTGGCCGGTCCAGTTGGTCAGCCCGCTGTCGCGATCCACCGCCATCACCTGCCCCGAGGAGAACGGGAACAGCACGGTGCTGCCCTGCACCGCCGGAACCGACACGCCCATCACGCCCGAGCCCGAGGGCATGCCCGATGTCTGCCACAGCACCCGCCCGTCGCTGGCGCGCACGGCCCAGCCCACGGAATTGCGGGCCGCCACATAGACGACGCCGTCCTGCACGGCCGGGCCGCCGCCGATGGGCGCATCGACGCGCTGCCGCCACAGGACCGCGCCCGAAGCGGCGTCCAGCGCCACCAGTTCGCCAAAGCCGGTGGTGGCAAAGAGGCGGCCGCCCTCATAGGCCAGCCCCCCGCCCGAGGCACTGTCGGGATCCTCCAGCGCCGGCGTGATGTCGGTCGACCAGGCGCGCCCGCCCGTCAGCGCCGTCGCGGTCACGCGGGCAAGGCTGTCCATGGTAAAGATGCGGCCGGCCGCCACGACCGGGTCGGCGGTGATGCGATGGCGGCGGCTGTCGCCCTGCCCGATCGGCGCGGACCAGATCCGGGCGCCCGCCGCGCCCAGCTGGACATGGCCCGGCGCATGGGCGGCATTGCCGGCGCGATGGGTCCATTCGGCATTGGTGACGGGCGCCGCCAGCGACAGCACGGTGCTGCTGACGCCGGGCTGCCCCTCGACCGCGGGACCGTCGGGAGAGGTCACGGCCAGCGGATCCAGACGCTCTCCGGGCAGGATGACGTCGCGGTCCGCGCAGGCCGCAAGGCCCAGTCCGGCGGCAAGCACCAAGGTCAGTCGCAGCGTGGCGGTCATCCCTGCCTCTCCCTCGTCAGTTTTCTGTCTGCCGCGCCGCGGTCAGTTGGTTACGGGCATGCCATCCATGCCGGCCACGGGCTCTGCGCCCAGCGCGACCATCATCTCGGACAGGCGGCGACGCAAGGCCTCGGTCAGGCCATCCTTCTGCTGGATCTGGCGGATCAGCGTCACGGCATCCTCGGGCCGCCCGGCACCGATCAGGGCGACGGCCTTCTGCTCCAGTGCCAACAGTTCAAAGGGGGCGCCGCTGCGCGACAGGCGCGCCAGCAGGGCGTCACGCTCGGACGGGTCCATGTCGGGGCCCTCCAGCATCACCAGCTTCAGTTCGGCCAGGTCATGCAGGACGCTGCCATCGGGCGTGTCGCCCGACACGTCCCGCAGGGCCTCGACCGCTGCATCCGGCTGGTCCGACTGCGCGGCGGTCGAGGCCGCCAGCAGGCCCGCCAGAACCTCGCGCCCGGCGGAACCCTGCGGATCGATTGCGCGGATGGCCGCCGGATCGCCCGCCGCCTCGGCCGCCAGGATCGCGTCGCCCCAGGCCTCGGCCGCGGCCCGATCCTGCGCGCGGCTGTATTCGCGCCAGGCCGCGCCGCCGACGATCAGCAGGATCACCAGGATGCCGATCCAGCCATAGCGCCTGAAGGCGCCATAGAGCCGGTCGCGGCGCAGTTCCTCGGTCACCTCGTCGATGAAGCTGTCGTTCTGGTTGGCCATGGCCGCCTCGGTCCGATCTGTCTTGCGTTTCAGAGGTCTTATACCGCCGTCGCCGGAAAAGCCAATGCCGGCGCACGGGGGGCGCCGGCATTGGCCGCGCGCATGAAAAAGGCCCGCCGATCGCGCGGCGGGCCCTGATATGGAATGGCGCGGGATCAGAGGCGCGAGGCCACGTTGTCCCAGTTCACCAGCTTGTCCAGGAAGTTTTCCAGGTACTTCGGACGCGCATTGCGGAAGTCGATGTAGTAGCTGTGCTCCCACACGTCGCAGCCCAGCAGCGCGGTCTGGCCGAAGCAGAGCGGGTTCACGCCGTTCTCGGTCTTGGTGACCTCCAGCCCGCCATCGGCGTTCTTGACCAGCCAGGCCCAGCCCGAACCGAACTGGCCGACGCCGGCCTCGGTGAACTTCTTCTTGAAGTCCTCGACCGAACCGAAGCTGTCCTTGATCGCCGCTTCCAACTCGGACGGCATGGCGCCGGGGTTCGGACCCATCATTTCCCAGAACTGGGCATGGTTCCAATGTTGGCTGGCATTGTTGAAGATGCCGTTCTGCGCCACGGCGCCCTTCTGGTAGGTGCCCTTGACGATGTCCTCCAGCGACTTGCCGTCCCACTCGGTCCCGGCCACCAGTTCGTTCAGCTTGGTGACATAGGCGTTGTGGTGCTTGTCGTGGTGGTATTCCAGCGTTTCGCGGGACATGCCGGCGGCTTCCAGAGCGTCGTGGGAATAGGGAAGATCGGGAAGGGTGAAGGCCATGTTTTCAATCCTTTCAGAGGGGTGATGCCGAGCCGGGCGCACGGTCGCGCATTCGCCTGCCCAACGCAAGGGGGCCGGCGCGGTTCCAGCGGCCGGCAGGTCGCGCCTGGGCTCAGCGCGGGGCCAGCTGGCTGCCGGGGATGGCGGCATTGGCCAGGATCAGCCCCAGATAATCGGCCGTCGACCGGAAGCCGATGACCCGAAAGCCGCCCTCGATGCGCCAGATCGCCGCAGCGGTCTGCGCCAGCCGCGTGCGACGCAGGTGGCCCCGGGGCATCGCGGCGGCATCGACCGGGGCCAGCTTGGCCAGCACATCGGCGGCATGGGGACCCAGGATGTCAAAGACCGCGCGCGCGTCCGAGACATCGACGACCAGGCCGGGCTCTCCGGTCAGCGCCTGCTCCAGCGCGAGGGTCGCCTCGGGCAGTTCGGCCGCGGGCAGGATCAGCAGCAGCTCGTCCGGGGACATCCAGCCCAGGGCGCGGCTGCCGTCGGTGACGATGCCCGTCCGGTCGGGAAGGGCCAGGCCCGCGGCCTCGGCCAGCGCATCGCCGGCACGCGACAGGTCAGCGCGCAGGGTGATCATCCCCAAGCCGGTTTGGCGGGTGATGGTGGCCAGTGCCTCAGCCATTCAGGCGGCTCCCTTCCTTGTCGTAAAAGACCGGGTCCACGATCCGGGCCCGCATCGTCGTGCCCGAGGGCATTGGGAAATCCAGCACCTGCCCCATCCGGGCCGGGCCGTGATGAACCAGGCCCATCGCGATCGGCCGGTCCAGCGTCGGCGAATGATAGCTGGAGGTCACGCGCCCCTGCACCCGGCGCTGGCCATTGGCATTCACCCCTTCGGCCACGGCATAGGCGCCATCTGGCAGCACCCGCCCGTCCAGGCTTTCCAGCCCGACCAGCTTCCAGCGGTTGCTGTCGGTCATGTGCAGGCGCCGCTGCGCGCGCTTGCCGATATAGTCGGCCTTCTTCTTCGAGATGGCCCAGTCCAGCCCCAGGTCCTGGGGGATGATCGTGCCGTCGGTCTCGTCCCCGATCATGATGAAGCCTTTTTCGGCACGCATCACATGCATGGCCTCGGTGCCATAGGGAGTGATGCCCAGGTCCTGGCCGGCTTGGTGCAGGCCTTCCCACAGTTCCAGGCCCCGGTTCGCCGGCACCGCGACCTCATAGCTGAGTTCGCCCGAAAAGCTGATCCGGAAGACGCGGGCAGGGATGCCCGCCACCTGCCCTTCGGCCCATTGCATGAAGGGCAGGCCCGCCTGCGACAGGTCGATGCTGCCACCCAGACGTTCCAGCAGCAGGCGGGCCTGGGGGCCGGCGACGGCGATCTGGGCGAACTGCTCGGTCAGGTTGGCGGTGTAAACCTGCCAGTCCCACCATTCGCATTGCAGCCAGTCCTCCATGTGGCCATGGATGCGGTCGGCGCCCCCGGTCGTGGTGTGGCAGAGCCAGCTGTCCTCGGACAGGCGCGCCACGACGCCGTCATCCATCAGAAAGCCGTTCTCGTTGCACATCAGGCCATAGCGGCATTTGCCCACCGGCAGGTTGGACATCATATTCGTGTAAAGCATGTCCAGCAGCCGTCCGGCATCCGGCCCCTTGACCAGGATCTTGCCCAAGGTCGAGGCGTCCAGCGTGCCCACGCCCTTGCGCACCGCCAGGATCTCGCGCGCGACGGCGGCGTGCCGATCCTCGCCCCCGCGCAGATAGGCATAGGGGCGCCGCCACTGGCCCACGGGCTCGAAGCTGGCGCCATGCGTCTCGTGCCAAGCATGGATCGGCGTCTTGCGCAGCGGCTGGAAGGCCTCGCCCTTGGCCTCGGCCGCGATCGTGGCCAGGGTCAGCGGCGTATAGGGCGGACGGAAGGTCGTCGTGCCGGTCGCCTGGATCGGCTGGTTCAGCGCATTCGACAGGATCGCCAGGCCGTTGATGTTGCTGACCTTGCCCTGGTCCGTGGCCATGCCAAGCGTGGTGTAGCGCTTGGTATGCTCGACCGAGGCATAGCCTTCACGCGCGGCCAGTTCGACATCGGTGACCTTCACGTCGTTCTGGAAATCCAGCCACATCTTGGCGCGCAGCTTATAGGGCGCGCGGGCGGGCATGACCCAGACGGGCTGCGTGGGCGCCTCGAACTGCTCCAGCGGGCCTGCGCAGCGCAGATCGCCATTGGCGGCGCCCGCCACGGTGACATTGCCCTGACCATCGGGACCCAGGGGCGGGCGGTCGGGGTCGGGGCGGAACATGGCCTCATCCTCGTCCCAGATCAGCTTGCCGCCGCAATGGCTGTAGAGATGCACAACCGGCGACCAGCCGCCCGACATGGCGACCACGTCGCAATCGATGCTCTCCAGCGCCCGCCCCTCGCCCGACTGGTCGCAGAGGACGACCGTATCGACATGGCGGCCGCCCTTGACCTTGGCGATGCCCATGCCGGTCAGCACGGTGATGCCGGCGGCGCGGGCCGCGCGGGGCAGCGCGCCCTCGGCCACGGGGCGGGCATCGACGACCGCCGGCACCTCCAGCCCCGCGGCCTGGGCCGCCAGGGCGGTGCGATAGGCATCGTCGTTGTTCGTGACCACCAGGATCCGCCGGCCGGGGGCGACCCCGTAATCGCGGATGAAGTCGCGCACGGCGCTGGCCAGCATCACGCCGGGCACGTCGTTGCAGGCAAAGGCCAGCGGCCGTTCCAGCGCCCCCGTGGCGGCGATCACATGTCCCGCGCGGATGCGCCACAGGCGCTGGCGGGGAATGCCCTGATTGGGGTCGTGGTCGGCCAGCGCCTCGCGCGCGATCAGGTAGCCGTGGTCGTAAAGGCCCGTCGCCATGCAGTTGCGGCGCAGGGTGACGTTGTCCCGGCCGGACAGCTCGTCCAGCAGCGCGTCGATGGCCGCCTGCCCCCCGTCGTGGTCGACAGGCGTGCGCCCGCCCCAGACCGGCGACTGTTCCAGCACCAGGACGCGCTGGCCCGCATCCGCGGCATCGCGGGCGGCGGTCAGCCCGGCGATGCCGCCGCCCACGACGACCACATCGGCAAAGCCGTAGGCCTGTTCGTAGCGGTCCGGGTCCGGGTCGGTGGGCGCCCGGCCCAGGCCCGCGCTTTTGCGGATGAAGGGTTCGAACAGGTGCTTCCAGAAGGGGCGCGGATGGATGAAGGTCTTGTAGTAGAAGCCCGCCGGCAGGAAGGGCGCCAGCAGGTTGTTCACCTCGCCGACATCGGCATCCAGCGAGGGCCAGCAGTTCTGGCTGCGCGTGACCATGCCCGCCACCAGGGGCGTCGTGGTGGCGCGCTGGTTCGGCTCGAACCGGCCACCCTGGCCCAGGCTCAGCAGGGCGTTGGGTTCCTCGGCGCCCGAGGCGATGGGACCGCGCGGGCGGTGATACTTGAAGGACCGGCCCATCAGCATCTGGCCATTGGCCAGCAGGGCCGAAGCCAGCGTGTCGCCGGTCAGCCCCCGCAGGTGCCGCCCGTCGAAGCGGAAGGGCAGTTGCAGGGCGCGATCCACAAGGCGGCCGCCGGTGGACAGGCGAAAGGGGGGCGTGTGGGTCATGACGCGGTCGTCCAGTCGGGTTGCCAGTCGGGATAGGTCTGCTGGATCGCCGTGACGATCCCGGCCGGGGGATGCTTGGTCTGCGCCTCGTAGGTGCCAAAGACCTGCAGCGTCGCCGTGCAGCGGGCGGCCAGGAACCACTTGCCGCAGCCGTAGGCATGGCGCCAGCGTTCAAAATGCACGCCCTTGGGGTTCTTGCGGGCGAAAAGATAGGCCTCGAACTCGTCATCCGTGCCCTGCGGGCCGACGCGCATCAGATGCGCCTCGCCGCCGGGCTGCAATTCGGTTTCCTCGGCGGCGATGCCGCAGCAGGGACAGGTCAGGATCAGCATGGGCGGGTCCTTGCGAGGCCAGAGAGGACAGGGAAACATGCGAACGCCCCACAGCGGCGGGACCGCGCGGGGCGTGCTTGGCGGATCAGCGGCCGCAGGATTGCCGTGCGACCGCGGACAGGTTGTCCCCGACGCGCGCGGGATGCCGTCACGGGGACGGCATCCACGCGGACAAGCCGGACGGGATCAGTTGGCCGGAGCGGGCTCGACTTCGGGGGTGTCGGTCTCGACGGTGACGTCGGGGGTGTCGACCTCGGGGGCCGTGTCCACGATGACATTGGTGTCGCCACCGGCCGGCGCCGGGTCCACGATCGCGGTTTCGCTGTCCACCGTCGCGTCGCCGACGCTGTCGCCGGACATGAAGAAGAACAGCAGCGCCACGACGACGACGATCGCGCCGACGATGAAATAAAGACCGTTGTTGTTGCGGTCGGCCATGGGAGTCCCTTTCGGTGAAAGCAGTTGCATCTCAGCAATTCCGCTGCGGGCCCGCCGGTTCCATCCCCCTGATTCATCAGTGCAAACATGCTTAATGCGCCACACCGGCGGCGACGGATTCGTCGATGAAGCGACCCTCGCGGAAGCGGTTCAGCCCGAAGGCCGCGGCCAGCGGGCCGGGCCTGCCCGTGGCGACCAGTTCCGCCATGGCCCAGCCCGATCCCGGGATCGCCTTAAAGCCGCCGGTGCCCCAGCCGCAGTTGACGAAGATGCCGCCCACCGGCGTCGTGGACAGGATGGGCGAGCGGTCGCCGGTCATGTCCACGATCCCGCCCCACTGCCGCAGCATCTTGAGGCGCGACAGCATCGGGAAGGTCTCGATCAGGGCGCGGACGGTTTCCTCGACATGCTGCCAGCTGCCGCGTTGGGTGAAGTTGTTGAAGCCGTCGGTGCCGCCGCCGATCACCATCTCTCCCTTGTCGGACTGCGACAGGTAGCCGTGAACGGTGTTTGCCATGACCACGACATCCATGCAGGGCTTGATCGGCTCCGAAACCACCGCCTGCAGCGCCACGCTTTCGATCGGCAGGCGAAAGCCCGCCATCTCGGCCAGCTGGCTGGAATGGCCCGCGACCACGATTGAAAGCTTGTCGCAGCCGATGCGGCCCTTGGAGGTGTTGACGGCGCGGACCTGCCCGCCCTCGGTCTCGATCCCCTGGACCTCGCAGTTCTGGATGACATGCATGCCCATGTCGGAACAGGCGCGGGCATAGCCCCAGGCCACCGCGTCGTGGCGGGCCGTGCCGCCGCGCGCCTGGTAGAGGCCGCCCAGCACCGGATAGCGCGGCCCGTCCAGGCTGATGATCGGCACCAGTTCCTTCAGGCGCTGCGGCTCCAGCCATTCGGTGGTGACGCCCTGCAGGTTGTTGGCATAGACGGTGCGCTTGTAGCCGCGGATCTCGTGTTCGGTCTGCGCCAGCATGATCAGGCCACGCGGGCTGAACATGATGTTGTAGTTCAGGTCCTGGGACAGCGTTTCATAAAGGCTGCGGGATTTCTCGTAGATCGCGGCCGAGGGATCCTGGAGGTAGTTCGACCGGATGATCGTGGTGTTGCGCCCGGTATTGCCGCCGCCCAGCCAGCCCTTCTCGATCACCGCGACATCGGTGATGCCGAAATTCTTGCCCAGGTAATAGGCGGTGGCCAGGCCGTGACCGCCGGCCCCCACGATGACCACCTTGTAGCGGTCGCGCGGGGCCGGGCTGGTCCAGGCCCGGTTCCAGCCCTGGTGCTGGCGCAATGCCTCGCGGGCCAGGGCGAAGACGGAATAGCGGCCGGAGCGGGGGGCGTCGGGCATGATGGCTCCCTGAAATGAATCAGCATCAGAATGACGCCGGGGGGCGGCAGGCTCAAGATGCGTCGCGGCGGATCACGGCAAAATGCGACATGCGACCTTGTGACCGGCGCAATGCCCCCATCGCGGCCCCGCATTCGGTCACGGGCCGCTTTCGGATCGCGGGCAATCGGGCTAGGGAGGGGGCAACGGAGGATGCCGATGTTCTGGATGCTCGCCGCGGGCCTGACCGCGATTGTCGCCTTTGCCATTCTGGCGCCGGTCTGGCGCGGGCGCGCCGCCGCCGGGACCGAGCCCGCCGCCGCCTATGACCTGCGTGTCTATCGCGACCAGCTGCGCGAGGTCGACCGCGACTTGGAGCGCGGCGTGATCCAGCCCGAGGACGCCCACCGCCTGCGCACCGAGATCGGCCGCAAGGTGCTGGACGCCGACAAGCGCCTGTCGCGCAGCCGGCCCCTGGTCGCCTCGGAGCGCCCGGTCTGGGCCCTGCTGGTGCTGGGCGCCGTTCTGGCCGGGGCGGTGGCGCTGTATCTGCGCGAGGGCGTGCCGGGCGCCGCGGACATGCCCCTGGGCGAGCGGATCGCGGCCGCCGACGCCGCCTATCAGAACCGCCCGACCCAGGCCGAGGCCGAGGCGGCGGCCCCGCCCCGCCCCGCGCCCGACCTGTCCGATGCGGACAGCGATTACATGTCGCTGGTCGAACAGCTGCGCGAGGCGGTGGCCCGCAACCCGCAGGACATCCAGGGCCTGACGCTGCTGGTCAACAACGAGATCCGCCTTGGCAACATGACCGCCGCCCGCCAGGCCCAGCAGCAGCTGGTCGAGGCGCTTGGCAGCGGGGCCGACGCGATCGAGCTGCTGCGCCTGGCCTCGTTGATGATCGAGGCGGCAGGCGGCCTCGTCACCCCCGAGGCCGAGGCCGTGCTGGCCCGCGCGCTGACGCTGGACCCCGACCAGGCGCAGGCGCGCTATCTGCAGGGCGTGCTGCTGATCCAGAACGGCCGCCCGGACCGCGCCTTTCCGATCTGGCGCCGCCTGCTGGAACAGGGTCCGCCCGAGGCGCCGTGGATGCCCTCGATCCGGGCCGCCATCCGGGACCTGGCCTGGCTGGCGGGCCAGCCGGATTATCAGCCCCCTGAGGACCCAGCCGCCGCCCTGCCCGGTCCCGATGCCGATGCAATGGCCGCAGCGCAGGACATGTCCCCCGAGGACCGCCAGCAGATGATCGAGGGGATGGTGTCGGGCCTTCAGAACCGCCTGGCGACCGAGGGCGGCTCGCCCGAGGAATGGGCGCGGCTGATCGGCGCCCTGGGTGTCCTGGGCCGCACCGACCAGGCCGCTGCCATCTGGGAGGAGGCCCAGCAGCGCTTTGGCGCCGCGCCCGAGGCGCTGGCCCCGATCCGCCGGGCGGCGCAAGAGGCGGGGGTCGCCGAATGATCCACGAGGACATCATCGAGTTTGCCGCCGCCCTGCCCGCCGTCGGCGCCATCGCCGGGCTGGACCTGGGGACCAAGACCATCGGCGTTGCGGTCAGCGACGGCCTGCGCCAGGTCGCCTCGCCAATCACCGTCATCCGCCGGCAAAAGTTCACCACCGATGCCGAGGCGCTGCTGGCGATCGCCCAGGACCGGAGCCTGGTGGGACTGGTCCTGGGCCTGCCGCGCAACATGGACGGCTCGGAAGGGCCGCGGGCGCAATCGACCCGCGCCTTTGCCCGCAACCTGACCCGGCTGACGCCGCTGCCCATCGCCTATTGGGACGAGCGCCTGTCCACCGTCGCCGCCGAACGGGCGCTGCTGGAGGCCGACACCTCGCGCAAGCGCCGGGCCGAGGTGATCGACCAGGTCGCCGCGGGATATATCCTGCAGGGCGCCCTGGACCGCCTGCGTTATCTGGCCCGCTGACCATTCCCCGTCACCCGGAGCGCCTGCCCCAAGGCTTGGGGCCAAGCGGCAGCGTCCGGTGCGGCCTTGCCCGGCCCGTCCCCTCTGACGCACCCGGCCTCACGGTTCACGACCCCGCCAAAGGAACACCGATGATCGAAAGCCCCTGCATCCAGATCTGCCAGATCGACCCCGACACGCAGATCTGCATCGGCTGCTTTCGCAGCCTGACTGAGATCGCCTGCTGGGGCAGCATGACGCCCCAAGCCCGGCGCGCGGTCATGCAGGACCTGCCCGCGCGCGAGGCGGCGCTGGCAAAAGGCGATCAGCCCGTCGCCATCCCCCGCCTGGGATCATAGCCGTTTTCCTGCCGCCATTCCTCGAAAAAGCCCGCCAGCTTTGCATCGACCTTGGAAGGCATCGCGATGCGCAGTTCGACATGCTGGTCGCCGCCGTTGACCCCCCGGCCCCGCAGGCGCAGCCTCTGACCTGACGTGGCGCCGCGCGGGATGGTCAGGTTCACCGGGCCGTCGATGGTGGGCGCCTGCACCTTGCCGCCCAGAACCGCCTCGTACAGCGCGATCGGGAGGACCACGTGGATGTCGTCCCCTTCGCGCCGGAACAGCGGGTGATCGGCGACGCTGACATCCAGATAGGCGTCGCCCGCCGGGGCGCGGCCGAGGCCCGGCCCCCCCTTGCCGCGCAGGCGGATCGTCTGGCCGTCGCGCACGCCCTTGGGGATGGCCACATCCAGCGTCCCCCCTTCGGGCAGGGTGATGCGGGTCCGGCCGCCGCGGACGGCGGTCAGGAAGTCCACCTCCAGCTGATAGCGCATGTCCTGACCGCGCTGGTCGGCCCGCGCGCCGCCGAAACCGCCAAAGCCCCCAAAACCGCCCCCGCGCCCGCCGGTCCGCTGGCCAAAAAGGTCGGCAAAGACATCCGACAGATCGGGATCGCCCGCATGTCCGGCCGCGTCGCCAAAGGGATTGCCGCCCGCGCCCGCATGCTGACGGGTCCGCCAGCGCGGCCCCTGTTCCTGGCCCTGCGCGTCGATTTCACCCGCGTCAAAGCGGCGGCGCTGCTCGGGGTCCTTCAGCAGGTCATAGGCCGCCGAAGCCGCCTTGAAACGCGCCACCGCGGCCGGCTCCTGGTTCAGGTCCGGGTGGTCGGTCTTGACGATGCGCCGATAGGCCTTCTTGATGTCATCCGCGCTGGCGTCACGCGAAACGCCGAGCGCTGCATACGGATCGCCTGCCATGCCTGGTCCTCATGTTTCTCTGCCTCGTCAGAAAGATAGAGGCAGGCCGCGTTTCATCAATAGGGCAAAGGAAAGGCCTTGTGCAGCCTTTCGATGCCGCGCCGCAAATCGTCAGGCAGGTCGCGGTCAAGACCGGCGATCAGGTGACGCAGCTGATTGGTCGTCGTGGCGCCGATGATCGGCACGACCTTGAAGGGGCGCGTCAACTGCCAGGCGATGGCCATGTGGATCACGTCCCAACCATGTTCGGCCGCCAGCCGGCCATAGGCCGAGGCCGCCTCGACGCCGCGCGGGGTCTTGCGCCCGCCCAGGTTCCCCGGCCCGCCCGTGGCCTTGTCCACCGCGGCCCGGCTGCCCTCGGGCATGGCATCATCGGCGTATTTCCCCGTCAGCAGCCCGGCGGCCAGCGGCGAATAGGACAGCAGCGTCACATCCTCGTTCACCGCCGTTTCGGCCAGGTCCGTGTCATAGGGCCGGTAGAGGGGCGAGTATTCGTTCTGGATCGACGCCATGCGCGGCGCCCCGATCCGGTCGGCCACATCGCACCACCGGGTCAGGCCCCAGGCTGATTCGTTCGACAGTCCGACGGCGCGGATCTTGCCGGCACGCCGTGCCGCCGACAGCGCCTCCAGCACGTCCTGCATATGCGCCAGCGTCGCGGCCTTGTCCTGGCCCGAGGGATCGAAGGCCCAGTTCTGGCGGAAGGCATAGGAGCCGCGCACCGGCCAGTGCAGCTGGTACAGGTCGATCCGGTCCGTCTGCAGCCGCTGCAACGAGGCGTCGATGCAGGCCGTGACCGTGGCGCCGTCAAAGGGCGCGCCGTCGCGGACCATCTGGCTGGGGCCGGTGATCTTGGTGGCGATCTCGACCCGGTCGCGATGGCCCGTGCGCGCCAGCCAGCGGCCGATGATCTCCTCGGACCGGCCGATCGTCTCGCGCCGCACCGGGTTCACCGGATACATCTCGGCGCAGTCCATGAAGGTCATCCCGACCTCCAGCGCTGCATCCATCTGGGCATGCGCCCCCGCCTCGTCGGTCTGGTTGCCAAAGGTCATGGTGCCAAGGCAGATCCGGCTGACCTCGACCTCGCTGCCGCCCAGTTTCACGCGTTCCATCAGATCTTTCCATTTCTGTCGCTTGGCCGCAGGCTAGCGGACGGGGCGGCAGGCGCAACCCGCCTAGGCGGGACGCCTGCGGCGCGGCCAGCGCCAGCCCTTGAACAGGCTGCGCTTGTGAAGCGGCTCAAAGATCTTCTCGGGGCCCTCGGGGTCCATGATCTCGTTGTCGGCCATCCAGATCTGCAAGCCGTTCAGTTCGGGGATCTCATAGGGGGCCAGCGTCCGCCCCTGCCCGCGCGGTCCGCGGCTGGCCTCGATCATGGCGATCAGGCTGCCATGCTCGGCGATCAACTGCGACACCTTCTGCGGCGGCAGTGACAGGTGCTCGCCCAGCAGGTCGTCGCGCAGGGCGATGATCTCCTCGCGCACCGTGTCGCAGCCCGGCCGGTCGGCCGCCAGCACCACGTCGCATTCCGTGTCCAGCCGCATCGAGCGGTTGTTGAAGTTCGACGAGCCGACCCGCAGATAGATGTCGTCGACGATCATCAGCTTGGCATGGACATAGATCTCGGCCCCGCCGTCGGTCAGCGGGTGATAGATGCGGAACCGGCCGCGATGATCCAGCCGCTGCAGCGCCTCGACCAGCCGGGCGCGGGCGGTGTCCATGGCCAGCGGCTCCAGCCAGCCCTCGGCGCTGACCGGGTTCACGATCACGATCTCGGGCGGATCATCCTCGGTCAGCCGCTTGGCGATGGCCTGCGCGATGCGGCGCGAGGCGAAATACTGGCTTTCGGCATAGATCACCCGCCGGGCCCGCGCGATCAGGTCCAGATACATCTGCTCGATCTCGAAGGAGGGGTGCACGTCAGGGATCTCGGGCCGGGTGCGCGCGATGGCCAGGGGCACGTCGCGGAACCGCGGCACCAGCACGTCGGGCCAGCAGCCGGCCCCATCCGACACGGGCGACAGCTCCTCGCCTGACGCGATGCGCCAGCGGTCGCGCGCCAGGTCGCCCAGGGCCTTCGCCGCCGGGCCGTCAAAGCAACTGGTCGCGTCGTGCCAGGGCTTCATCGGCTTGCCGCGCGCGCTGACCCGCAGCGGATTGTCATCCAGATGCTCGCGCGTGTCCCAGCGGCCTTCCGTGATGTCGATGCCGCCGCAGAAGGCCAGGCAGTCGTCGATGACCACGATCTTGTGGTGGTGCGAACTGGCGAGGGGATGGGCGCCATCCAGCCGCAGCGTGATCCGGGGGTGCATCTTCCAGCGCAGGATCGTCAGCAGCGTGGTCCCGCGAAAGATCGATTTCAGCGCCCCCTTGTCCCAACGCAGCAGGCGGATGTGCAACCCCGGGTTCCGCCCCGCCAGCCAGACCACGAAGTCGCCGAGGCAGGACGGCCCGCCATCCGCCGAGGCATCGCCCAAGGGAATGCGCGCGTCAAAGTCCCAGCCCACCATCAGGATGCTGCTGCGCGCCTGCAGCATGGCCTGCCGGACGGCACGGAAATACTCGTCGGCATCGGCAATGACCGCGAACCGCCCCGACTTCTCGACCCGCCAGCAATTGTGTCCGGGGCGGGTCAGGCGTTCACTCGTTGCGTCCATGCTGATCTGCCACCCCTGAAAATTCCACCACTTATTCCCCGCTGCCCGCCGGGAAAGGCCATCGCCACAACACATGAAGCTGATGCATCGTTCCCCTGCCGCCAAGGGGCATTTGAATACAACTTGCCGCGACGGGCAACCGCATCGAACAGGCTGTAACTGTGGGGGAAATGGTAGCGGAGGAGGGACTTGAACCCCCGACACGCGGATTATGATTCCGCTGCTCTAACCAACTGAGCTACTCCGCCACGGAGTAGCGGCGATCTAGAATACTGCCGCGGGGTCGTCAAGCGGTTTTGACGGGTTTTCTGCGGGGGAGACGATTGCGATCCGCGTGGGCGGGGGAGTGCGGGGGGCAGCAGGCCCCCCGCAATCGCAGGACGCAGATCAGCCGCGCGCCTTCACGACCTGCAGCAGCGGCATCACGTCCGACATCTCGGGGCCGTGGGCCTGGCCGGTGACGGCCTTGCGCAGCGGCATGAACAGGCCCTTGCCCTTGCGGCCCGTGGCCTCCTTGACGGCCGCCGTCCATTCGCCCCAGGTCGCGTCGGTGAAGGGACCCTCGGGCAGCAGGGTCATGGCCTCGGCCACGAACTCGGCATCCTCGGGGTCGATCTGCGGCTCGGCGCCCTCACTGAAGATCTGCCACCAGCCCGCCAGATCCTCCAGCCGGGTGATGTTCTGCGAGGCGACCCTCCAGAAGCGCTCGGCCTGGTCCGCCGGCACGCCAAGCCCCGCGATCCGGTCGGCGACCTGGTCGAAGGGCAGGCGCTGGTTGCGCTCCCGCGTCAGGGGCCACAGATCGTCGGCATCGAACTTGGTGGGCGATGCGCCGAACTGCGACAGATCGAAGGCCTCGGCCAGCTCGTCCAGCGAGGCCAGTTCCACCGGCACGCCCGATCCAAGCCGCGCCATCAGGCTGATCAGCGCCTCGGGCGCCACGCCCGCCTCGCGCAGGTCCTTCAGCGACAGCGCGCCGATGCGCTTGGACAGTTCCTCGCCCTTGGCGCCGGTCAGCAGCGAATGATGCGCAAAGGCCGGCGGCGTGCCGCCGATGGCCCGGATGATCTGGATCTGGGTCGCGGTGTTCGTCACATGGTCCGACCCCCGCACGATATTCGTGACGCCCATGTCGGTGTCGTCCACGCTGCTGGCGAAGGTGTACAGCACCTGCCCGTCGGCACGGATCAGCACCGGATCGCTGACCGAGGCCGCGTCGATCGAGATGTCGCCCAGGATGCCGTCGGTCCATTCGATCCGCTCCTGCTCCAGCAGAAAGCGCCAGTAACCCTCGCGGCCCTCGGCCCGCATGCGGTCCTTGTCAGCGTCCGACAGGTGCAGGCCGGTGCGGTCATAGACCGGCGGCTTGCCCATGTTCAGCTGCTTCTTGCGCTTCAGGTCCAGTTCGGTCGGGGTCTCGAAGACCTCGTACAGCCGGCCCGACGCCTTCAGCGCCTCGGCCTCGGCGCGATAGCGGTCCAGGCGCAGCGACTGACGCTCCACCCGGTCCCAGTGCAGGCCCAGCCAGTCCAGGTCGCGCTTGATCCCCTCGACATATTCCTCCTTGCTGCGTTCTTGGTCGGTGTCGTCCAGGCGCAGGATGAAGGTGCCGCCGGTCTTGCGGGCGATCAGATAGTTGAACAGCGCGGTGCGCAGGTTGCCGACATGGATATGGCCGGTGGGCGAGGGCGCGAAACGAGTGATGGTCATGGGGCGTCTCCTGTTGGGGTTGCTCTTTCACAGACCGGCATTTTTGTCCATATCGGGGGTTGGACGCAGGAGGCGCTGGAATGAGTGACTGGGATGGGCGGACCGCCCCCGACGCAGCCGAGATCGAGGCGATGGCCCGCACGGCCCTTGACGGATTGCCGGCGGAATTCGCGGCCGCCGCTGCCGCGGTGGCGATCCGCGTGGCCGAATTCGCGCCAGAGGACGTGCTGGACGAATTGCAGATCGACGACCCGTTCGAACTGACCGGCATCTATGACGGCGTGCCCCTGACCGAAAAGTCGGTCGCCGACCAGCCGGGCCAGCCCGACATCATCTGGCTTTATCGTCGCCCAATCATGGACGAATGGGCCTCGCGCGGGGATGTCACCTTGGGCGATCTTGTCGTCCATATCGTCACGCACGAGATGGCGCATCACTTCGGCTGGTCCGACGACGACATCGCCACCATCGATCGTTGGTGGGAATGAGCGGCCAGGCCCCCATCCTGACCGTCACCCTGAACCCGGCGCTGGACCTGTCCACCGCCGCCGACCAGGTCGTGCCCGACCTGAAGCTGCGCTGCGACAAGCCGGTGGTCGATCCGGGCGGCGGCGGCATCAATGTCAGCCGCGCCATCAAGATCATCGGCGGGCAGTCGACGGCCATGGTGGCGCTTGGCGGGGCGACAGGGACGCGGCTGGCCGAGATGCTGAAATCGGCGGGCCTCTCGGTCCTGCGCCTGACTGCGCCGGGGGAAACCCGCCAGTCGCTGGCCGTCACCGACCGCACGACGGGCGGGCAGTACCGCTTTGTCATGCCCGGTCCGGAATGGCACATGGCGCAGGTGGCCAGCACCATCGCCGCCATCGGCGAGGCCGCCCTGGCCGGGGGCTGGGTCGTCGTCTCGGGGTCGAACCCGCCGGGGGTGGCCGCAGGGTTCGAACAGATGCTGACCGTGCGCCTGAAGGACGGGCGCGCCAAGCTGCTGGTGGATACCTCGGGCGACGCGCTGCGGGCCCTGGCGGGATCGTCGATCCCGGTGGACGTGCTGCGCATGGACAGCCACGAGGCCGAGGGACTGGCCGGGCGCCCCCTGCCCCTGCGCAGCGACAGCGCCGAGTTTGCCGCGGGCCTGGTCCAGAACGGCGCGGCGCGATCGGTGATCGTGGCGCGCGGCGCGGATGGTTCGGTGGTTGCCGGGCCCGACGGTGCCTGGCACGCGACGGCGGCGCCCGTGGCGGTGGTCAGCGCGGTCGGCGCGGGCGACAGCTTTGTGGCGGGCTTTGTCCTGGCCATGGCGCGGGGCTGGCCTGTGCAGGAGGCGCTGGCCCTGGGCACGGCGGCCGCATCGGCGGCGGTCAAGACCCCGGCGACCGAGCTTTGCCATGCCGACGACGTCCGGCATTTCTATTCGCAGCGCATCATCACCCGGCTTTGAGCAACAAAAGAGGCCGTCCCGAAGGACGGCCTTGAGCATTCGGCGATGCGCGCCGGATCAGGCGGCTTCGGCTTCCTCGGCCTCGGCGGCCATGCGGCGTTCGCTTTCCTCGCGCGACAGCGCGACCGAGGTGCGCACACCCTTCGACACAAATTCCATCAGGCCCTTCACCACGCGCTCGTTGGGGTCGATCCCCGCGCAGGACAGCACCTCGCGGCCATCGCGCGACCGCGCCCAGCGGGCGATCTGCTCGGGGCCGTTGCCATATTTCTTGTCATCCGCAATGGCATCATCCAAAGCAGCCAGCACCACGGCCGCAAACAGCTTGCGGGCCCGCTGGCCCTGTTCGAAATTGAAAGCCGAGCCGTCAACAAAATCGCGCATCGTGTTCGTCCATCTCTTGCGGTCCGATCAGCACGACAGGACCTGTGGGGAAACTTGACGCTTCCCCTGTTTCTTGAATCCGTTTCTCCGACGGTGCTGCAGCCTTAGCCTTTCGCAACTCCGATTCGGTATCCCCTGCGCCGCATGTCTGCCATGTCTCTACTGCATGTCGCGCAAAAACGGGAAAAAACTGCCCTGGTTCCCGTATGACGGCAGCCGCTTGCCCATGTTGCCGACTTGACAACGCCGCAGAAGCGATCTGGTTGCCTGAGAAGGCAGGCCCCGATATAGGGGGTCCAATTCGCCGTTCAACGCCCGACCGGCGCAAAACCTCCGCAATCGCACGAGAAGCATCCCATGCCCAAGATCAACGGCAACGAAATCCGCCCCGGCAACGTGCTGGAACATGACGGGGGCCTGTGGGCCGCCGTAAAGGTCAGCCATGTCAAGCCCGGCAAGGGCGGCGCCTTCGCCCAGGTCGAGATGAAGAACCTGCGCGACGGCCGCAAGCTGAACGAACGCTTCCGTTCGGAAGACAAGGTCGAACGCGTCCGCCTGGACCAGAAGGACCAGCAATTCCTGTATGAAACCGACGGCAAGCTGGTCTTCATGGACAGCGAGACCTTTGAGCAGACCGAACTGGACGCCGAGCTGCTGGGCGACCGCCGCCCCTTCCTGCAGGACGGCATGACCGCGACCATCGAATATTATGGCGAGGAGGCCCTGTCGGTCTCGATCCCGCAGAAGGTCACCTGCACCGTGGCCGAGACCGAGCCGGTCGTGAAGGGCCAGACGGCCGCCAACAGCTACAAGCCGGCGATCCTGGACAACGGCGTGCGCATCATGATCCCGCCCTTCGTCGGCGAAGGCGAGGCGATCATCGTCAACACCGAGGTCTTCGAATACAGCGAGCGCGCCTGATCGTTGCAGGCCCCGCACCGCAGCCGCCAGAACGCCCCGTGCATCTTGCGCGGGGCGTTTTTGCTGCGTGCTCAGTCGAACAGGCTCAGCTGCGCCGGGTCGGGGTCGTCCTGGTCAAAGCCTGACAGGGTGATCCCCAGCAGCCGCGCCCCGCGCGGGTCCGGCAGCACCATGCCCGCAAGGTCGCGCGCGATGTCCAGCATCTCAGCCTCGGACGCGACAACATGCCCCAGGCTGCGCGCCCGGGTCACCTGCTGGAAATCGGCGAACTTGACCTTGACCGTCACCGTCCGGCCGCGCAGCTCGTGGCGTGCCACCGTGGCCCAGACCTTGGCGGCCAAGGGCGCCAGCGCCTCGACCGCCTCCTCCAGCGTCAGCAGATCGGCGGAATAGGTGTTCTCGGCCCCCACCGACTTGCGGATGCGGTCGGGGCTGACCCGGCGGTGGTCGATTCCGCGCGAGATGTTCCAGTAATAGCGCCCGGCCTTGCCGAACCGCCGCAACAGGAAATCCAGGTCCTGCGCGCGCAGGTCGGCACCGGTCTGGATGCCCATCGCCTGCATCTTGCCGGCCGTCGCCGGGCCGATCCCGTGGAACTTGGCCACCGGCAGCGACAGCACGAAATCGGGGCCGCGGTCCGGGGTGATCACGCAAAGCCCGTCGGGCTTGTTCTGGTCGGAGGCCAGTTTCGCCAGGAACTTGTTGTAGCTGACCCCCGCGCTGGCGGTCAGCTGCGTCGCCGCCCGGATGCGGGCGCGGATGTCGGAGGCGATGCGCGTCGCGGTGCGGCCCTGCAGGTGGTCGGTGACGTCCAGATAGGCCTCGTCCAGCGACAGCGGCTCGACCAGGGGCGTGTAGTCGTGAAAGATCGCGCGGATCTGCTGGCTGACGGCGCGATAGACGTCAAAGCGGTGGCGCACGAAGATCAGGTCGGGGCAAAGCCGCGACGCCGTGACCGAGGGCATGGCCGAGCGCACGCCAAAGACCCGCGCCTCGTAGCTGGCGGCCGCCACCACGCCGCGCGCCGCCGACCCGCCGACCGCCACCGGCTTGCCGCGCAGTTCGGGAAAGTCGCGCTGTTCGACCGAGGCGAAGAAGGCGTCCATGTCGATATGGATGATCTTGCGCAGCCCCGGTTCGGGCTGCGCCTCCGGGATCATGCGGGAAACAGCCGCGCCTCGCCCGCCTGCATGTCGGGGCCGACGCGGTCGTGACGGACATGGGCGATGGCCTGTCCGCCCGACTGGGTGAACAGGGTGCCCACCTCGCGTCCTTGGGCGGTGATGGGGGTGCCGACGGCGGCCGCGCCTTCGATGCGCAGCACCTGCAGGCCCTTGCGCAACTCGGTCTTGTGCTTCATCCGCGCGGTGACCTCCTGGCCCACGTAACAGCCCTTGCGGAAATCGACGCCGTGCAGACGCTCGAACCCGGCCTCCAGGATATAGGTGTCGTTCGGGACCAGCTCGATCCCGGTTTCGGGGATGCAATGGGCGACCCTGATGGCATTCCAATCGCTGCCGTCATCGCCCGCCTGCCCATAGAGCCGCCAGCCGAGCGCGGGGTGGCGCGGGTCGGCAATGGCGCCTTCGGGGGCGGGGCCGGTGCCGCGCGCCACGGGCATGTCCACCGCCTCCAGCACCACCTTGCTGCGCAGCTTGTACATCGACAGGCGCCGCAGCAGGTCGGGGGCCAGTTGCGCCTCGACATCGATCAGCAGCGCGTCGCCGTCGGGGATCACCAGGAAATCGACCAGGTACTTGCCCTGCGGCGTCAGCAGCGCCGCCCAGCAGGGCGCGCGACGGATGTCGTTGGTGACAAGCCCCTGCAGAAAGGCTTCGCGGTCCTCTCCGGTCAGACGGATGATCTGGCGGGTCATTCATTCTCTCCGAATTGCAGCGCGACAAGCCGGGCATAGGCGCCGCGCCTGGCCATCAACTGGTCATGGCTGCCCTGTTCGACAACCCTGCCCGATTCCAGGACCACGATCTTGTCGGCATTGCGGATCGTGGACAGGCGGTGGGCGATCACCAGCGTGGTGCGGCCCTCGGACAGCTTGTCCAGCGCATCCTGGACCAGCCGTTCGCTGGCGGTGTCCAGCGCGCTGGTGGCCTCGTCCAGCAGCAGGATCGGCGCGTCGCGCAGCAGCGCGCGGGCAATCGCCACGCGCTGGCGCTGCCCGCCCGACAGGGACGATCCGCGCGGGCCGACCGGACTGTCCAGGCTGCGCTGTTCGTCCAGGAAGTTGGTCACATGGGCCGCCTCCAGCGCGCGGCCCAAGTCGGCATCCGAGGCCTCGGGCCGGCCCATCAGGACGTTGTCGCGCAGGCTTTCGTCAAACAGCGCCGATTCCTGCGCCACGGTCGAAAACTGGTCCCGCAGGACGCCCAGGTCATAGTCCGACACCGGCACGCCCCCCAGCAGGACCTGCCCCCGGTCGGGGTCCACCATCCGGGTCAGCAGATTGAAGACCGTGGACTTGCCCGCCCCGGAGGGCCCGACCAGCGCCGTGGTCTGCCCCGCCGCGGCCGTGAAGGACAGCCCGTGCAGCACGACCTGCCCGTCATAGGACAGCCAGACATCCTCCAGCCGGACATCCATATTGTCCGGCGGGGCCAGGCGCGGGCCCGACACGACCATCGGCTGCGTGTCAAAGACCTGGTAGATCCGCTCCAGGCTGGCGGCGGCGATCTGCCAGGTGCCGGCCAACCCGCCAAGTCGCCGCATCGGCTGGAAGGCCAAGGCCAGCGCCGTGAAGAAGGCCATGAAATCGCCGACGCTGCGCTGGCCCTCCATCACCTCGCTGCCGCCCAGGGCCAGCACCGCGACAAAGCCGATGCCGGTCACGATGTCGGTCAGCGCCGGGATCACGCTGGAGGTCGCGGCGACCTTGGTCTCGGCCTGCCGGATGCGGCCGACGATCCGGGCAAAGCGCTCGGTCTGGGCGGCCTCGGCCCGGTTCAGCCGGATCGAGGCGATGCCGTGCAGCACCTCGTCCAGCCGCGTCGCGCGCAGGCTGGCATTGGCGCGGTTCTGGCGCACCTTGCGGCGGATATAGCGCTGGACCAGCGCCGCCGGCATGATCAGGATCGGGGCGCCGATCAGCGCACCCAGGGTCCAGACCGGGTCGATGGTCAGCGCCACCCCGAACAGCATCACCAGGCTGATCGCGTCACGCGTGGCTCCGGTGATCAGCGTGGCCCAGACCCCCTGCACCGCGATGGTGTCGCCCTGGATGCGCTCGATCATCGCGCCGGGCGGATTGTCGCGGAAGAACCGCTGGTCCAGCGTCAGGATATGCGCCAGCAGCCGCGTCTGCATCACTGTGGAAACCGACAGCGAGATCCGCGTCAGCAGCGCCCGGCTGGAGATCAGGGTCACGGCGCGCAGCAGGAAGATGCCAAAGATCGCCCCGCCGACCCACCAGATCGCGCCCTGCTGCTGGCCGATGAAGACCACGTCGAACAGCGGCTTCAGCATCCAGCTGATCAGCGCCAGGGTTGATCCCTCCAGCGTCATCAGCAGAAAGGCCAGCAGCATGCCGCCGCGATGGGGGCGAAGATAGTCGTCCCACAGCCTGCGCAGCAGCCCCGGCACCTTGGCGCGATCGGGGGCGGCGGGGGCCCCGGCGCGGGTGGCGGTGGCGATCAGGCGGGCGGGGCTGTCTTTGCGCGGATCCACGGGTCTGGCGGGCCTTTCGGTCACGGGCGGGCGGCATCACGGCGCGGCCGGCCATCTCTGGTTCTCAGCCATACCCCGTTCCAGCCCGCCGCCACAAGGCCGGCCCCCGCGCGGCAGCGGTTGACGTGACCCCGGGGGAAGCCTACCGATCTTGCACGATGTGAAGGATATCCCGCATGAGCCCTGCCACCGGCCACGAACTGATTGCCATTCCCGGCCCCTCGCCGGTCCCTGCCCGCGTGCTGAACGCCGCGCACCGGGCTTCTCCCGACATCTATGCGGAACCGCTGGCCCAGCTGAACCTGCAGGTCATGGCCCAGCTGAAGCGGCTGGCGGGCACGGCGCAGAACCTGGCGCCCTATATCGGCAACGGCCATGCCGGTTGGGAGGCCGCGGCCGCCAACATGTTTGACCGGGGCGACCTGGCGCTGGTGGTGACCTGCGGCCATTTCGGGCGCAGCTGGGCCGATACGCTGGAAGCCATGGGCGTCTATGTCGAGCGGCTGGATTTCGGCAACCTGCCCCCCGACGCGGCCCGCCTCGCCGAACGACTGGAGCGCGACCCGCAGCACCGGATCCGGGCGGTCCTGCTGTGCCAGACCGACACGGCCAGCACCACGACGGCCGACATTCCCGCCCTGCGGGCGGCGATGGGCGATCACCCGGCGCTGCTGGTGGTGGATGCGATCGCCTCCCTGGGCTGCGCGCCGATGCGGATGGATGAATGGGGCGTGGACGTGCTGATCTCGGCCAGCCAGAAGGGGATGATGTGCCTGCCGGGAACGGCCTTCGTCTGGTTCTCGGATCGCGCGGCGGCGCGCGGCCGGACGGGGCTGACGACGCCCTACTGGGACTGGCACCAGAGGGCGGGGGCCGAGGCGCTGTGGCGCTTCTGGGGCGGCACGCCGCCGGTGCAGCAGATCTATGCCCTTTCCGAGGCGCTGACGATGATCCTGGACGAGGAGGGGCTGGAGGCTGCCTGGCGCCGGCACGCGCGCCTGGCGCAGGCGGTCTGGGCGGCGGTCGATGCCTGGGGCGCGGGACATCCCGACATCCGCCTCTCGGTGGATCAGCCCGAGGCGCGGGCCGCCTCGGTGACCGCGGTGACCCTGCCCCGGGCCGATGCCCTGCGGGCTTGGGTCACGCGCGAATGCGGCGTGACCCTGGGCATCGGCCTGGGTGCCGCCGATCCGCAGGCGGCGCTGCGGATCGCGCATATGGGGCATTGCAACGCGGCGATGGTCCTTGGGGCCCTTGGCGCGCTCGAGGCCGGCCTGACCGCGCTTGCCATGCCGCACGGTGCCGGCGCGCTGGAGGCGGCCGCGGCGCGCATCGCCCGGGCCGACTGAGCCAAGCGCCGGGCAGGTGCAGCCGCGCCGGGCCGCCAAAGGCAGGCCCGGCGCCTGCGGACGCCGGTCGCGCGTTATTCCGCCGGGGCGTTGGCGGCCAGCCAGGCCTCCATCTGGGCGATCTCGGCCTCCTGCGCGATGATGATGGCTTCGGCCAGGGCGCGGATCTCGGGGTCCGTTCCATGCTCCAACACGATGCGGGCCATGTCGATGGCGCCCTGATGGTGCGGGATCATGCCGCGCATGAAGTCCACGTCGGCATCGCCCGAGGGTACAATCATCATCGTCTCGTGCATCCGCGTCATGGCCTCGGCATAGGCCGCGCCCGCCGGATCGGCCGGGGCCGCGGTCCCTGCCTGGCTGACCGCCGCAGGCTCGGCACCATGTCCGTCATGGGTCGCGTGGTCCTGGGTCTGCGCCAGGCCCGGCAGGGCCAGCGCCAGCGCGACGGGGGCCACAAGCAGCGCCGAGATGCGGAAAAGTTTCATGTCATCCTCCTTGTCTGAAGCCTGGAAATTGCCACGGTCCGCGACAGGTACAAGAGGATGCCGTACACTTCCCCGTCAGCTTGCGGTTCCCGGCGCCCGGGCCAGCGTCACGACCGTGTCGCCATAGCTGCGCTGGTCCAGCAGCATGAAACCCGGCGGCAGCAGCGGCGGACGCGATTCCTCCCAGACGACCACCGCACCGGGCGCCAGCCAGCCGCCTTGCAGGGCCGACGCCATCGCCGCCTCTCCCTTGGCCTGCCCATAGGGAGGATCAAGGAAGACGAGGTCATGGGGCGCCCCGCGATGCGGACCAAGCCGCGTGGCGTCGCGGCGCAGGTGCCGTGCCATGTCCTCGGCGCGGGCACGCTGGAGGTTCTGGCGGATCAGCGCCGCGGCCCGGGCGCCGTCATCGACCAGGACAGCCTCCGCCGCCCCCCGCGACAGCGCCTCCAGTGCCAAGGCCCCTGTTCCCGCGAACAGGTCCAGCACCCGTGCACCGGGCAGCGGGTTGCCGTGGCTGCCGTTGATCAGCAGGTTGAAGATCGCCTCGCGCACCCGGTCGGTGGTCGGGCGCAGATGGGCGGCGGCGTCGCCCTCCCCCAGTTCCGCCAGCTTCAGCCCGCGCATCCGGCCGCCCACGATCCTCATGATTGCGTCCCGCGACGGCGGCGGGCATCCCGCCCCTCGCACCCCCCGGGGGGTATTTGCACAACAAAGAATGACCCAGTCACAGCAGCGCCTTGAGGTCGGGCGCGGTCGACAATTCCTCGGGGGACGGGCTGCGGCCGGCCTCGATCAGGCGCTTGCCGATCATGTAGGCGCGCGGATTGTTGAGCGCATCCACCGCGATCAGCCTGCCCTGCCGGAAATACCAGACCGAACCCCCGTGATCGCCGGCACCGGGGCGGGCCACGATCCGGTCTTGGCCGGTGTTCAGCCCCGCCATCTGCAGCTTGGCGTCGAACTGGTCGGACCAGAACCAGGGCTTCGGCACATAGGTTCGTCCCTGGCCCAGCATGTTGTCAGCCACACATTCCGCCATGTCGATCGCGCCGCCCACGCTTTCCAGGCGCAACTGCGTGCCCTGGTGCGGAAAGCTGGCGCAGTCGCCCGCGGCCCAGATGGCAGGATCCGAGGTCCGGCCCTGGGCATCCGTGGCGATGCCGTTGTCCAGCGCCAGCCCCGCCTCAGCGGCAAGGTCCGTGCGGGGCAGGACCCCGATGCCCTGGATGACCAGGTCGGCCTCGATCTGCCGCCCGTCCGTCAGGGCCACGCCGGTTGCCTGATCATCGCCCGTGATCCGGCTGATGCCCGTCCCCTCCAGGATGGTGACGCCATGCGCGACATGCAGCGCCCGCACCATGTCGGCGGTCTGGGATGCCGCCACGCGGCCCAGGATGCGCGGGGCGGCCTCGACCACGGTCACCGAAAGGCCCAGCTTGCAGGCGACGGCCGCAGCCTCCAGCCCGATATAGCCGCCGCCGATCACCACCAGCCGGCGGCCGGGCTGCATCTGCGGCGCAAGGGCATCCACATCGGCCAGGTCGCGGATGACATAGGTGCCGGGGAGATCGCCCCCCATCGCGGCGGGCAGGCGACGGGGCGCGGCCCCGAGGGTCAGCGCCAGCGCGTCATAGGCGTGCGTGCCCTTGTCGGTCGTCACGGTGCGGGCATCCCGGTCGATCCGCAGCGCCGCTTCCGACAGGCGCAGGTCGATCTGCTGCCCCGTCCACCAGTCGGGCGCGCGCAGGATCAGCCGGTCAAGGCCCATCTGCCCCAGAAGGTAGGCCTTGGACAGGGGCGGCCGCTGATAGGGTGCCGCCGGTTCCGCACCGATGACGGTCAGCGGGCCGGAATGCCCCTGCGCCCGCAACCTTGCCGCCATCGAGGCGGCTGCCTGCCCCGCCCCCAGGATCACGATGCGCATGCCCTGCCCCCCTTCGCGGTTCTCTGGCCTGTTGTTCGGGCGCACCCTATAGTCGCCGCGAATCCGTTGCAATTCAGGAGAGTCGAATGACCATCACCGCCGGAACCAAGCTGCCCGAAGGCCAGTTGCTGCGCGTGGGCGAAGGCGGCCCGGAGAGCGTGCCGACCAGCGAACTGATGCAGGGCCGCGTCGTCCTGTTCGGGCTGCCCGGCGCCTTCACAGGCACCTGCACCAATGCCCATATGCCCAGCTTCGTGCGCAGCGCGGACGCGTTCCGCGAGAAGGGCGTCGACCGGATCGTCTGCGTCACCGTGAACGATCCCTTCGTCACCAAGGCCTGGGCCGAGCAGACCGGCGCCATCGATGCCGGGATCGAGGTCCTGGCCGATGCCGACGGCAAGGTGACGGCCGCGCTGGGGCTGGACTTCGACGCGCCGCCGGTGGGTTTCTTCGGGCGCTGCAAGCGTTTTGCCGCGCTGGTCGAGGACGGCGTCTTCAAGACCATCGATGTCGAGGATTCGCCCGGCGCCTGCACCGTCAGCGCGGGCGAGGCGCTGCTGGAAAAGGTCTAACCTGACCCGCACCGGGAACCGCTGGTGTCCCGGTGCGGACCGGACCGTGGGGCGGCTGTTCAGTCGCCCTTGCGGAACGGGGTCCAGTCGGCCAGCGCCTCGATCTCTTGCCCCATCGCGTCGCGCTCCTGCTCCAGATACTGTTCCAGCGCCCGCAGGAAGCCCGCATCCCGCACCCAGTGCAGCGAATGGATCGGGACCGGTTCATACCCGCGGGCCAGCTTGTGTTCGCCCTGCGCGCCCGCCTCGACGCGGGACAGGCCGTGGGTGATCGCGTGGTCGATCGCCTGGTGATAGCACAGTTCGAAATGCAGAAAGGCGTGGTCGGCCACGCAGCCCCAGTAGCGGCCATAGATCGCGTCCGGCCCCAGGAAATTCAGCGCCCCGGCGATGGGCTCGCCCTCGGTCTCGGCCAGGACCAGCAGGATGTCGTCCTTCATCGTGTCATGGATGCGGTCGAAAAAGTCGCGCGTCAGGTAGGGCTGGCCCCATTTGCGCGCACCGGTGTCCTGGTAGAACTCCCAGAAGGCATCCCAGTGATGCGGCTTCAGGTCGTCGCCGGTCAGGTGGCGGATGGTCCCGCCAAAGCCTTGGGCCCGGGCGCGTTCCTTGCGCAGGTCCTTGCGCTTGCGCGAGGACAGGGCGCCCAGGAAATCGTCATAGCTGCCATAGCCGCGGTTCAGCCAGTGGAACTGCTGGGTCACGCGCGGCAGGAAACCCGCCGCCTCGCCCAGGCTGCTTTCCTCGGCCGTGCAGAAGGTCACATGCGCCCCCGACAGGTCCAGCCGTTCCGTCACCTGCATCAGCCCGGCCAGCAGGGCGCTGCGGGCCTGGTCGTCGCGGGCCAGCAGGCGGTTCCCGGTTGCGGGGGTGAAGGGGACCGAGCATTGCAGCTTGGGGTAATAGCGGCCGCCGGCGCGGGTATAGGCCTGCGCCCAGGCATGGTCGAAGATGTATTCGCCCTGGCTGTGCGACTTGGCATAAAGCGGCGCGGCCCCTACGATCCCCCCCTCCCGTTCCACGGTCAGGTGCAGCGGCTGCCAGCCGGTACCGGTCCCGACCGAACGCGACTGCTCCAGCGCCAGCAGGAAGCGGTGAGAGGTGAAGGGATTGCCGTCGCCCAACCCGTCCCAGATCCGGGGGTCGATGGCGGCGATCGAGGGATGGGTCGTCAGGGTCAGCATGTCGCTCATGCCCGCAACATAGGGGCGAAAGGGCCGCTTGTCAGGGGCCGCAAGGTCGCGGGGCGCCGGGGCCGGCGTCCCGCCTTTCTTCGGCTTACCGCTGGGGCATCCATGCGCGATAGCCTTCGAACGTGACATTGTCCGCGATCCGACGGGCGGCCTGTTCCTCGGCCTCGCTGCGGATGGTCCAGGACAGGATCGACACCCCCTGGGCGCGCAGGGCATCGACCCGCGGATTGTCCAGATCCGCTTTGTCATGCGAGATGAAGCTGGCCCCCGACGGGTCGAAATCGTCGATGATGGCCAACCCTTCGCGGCGGCCGGGCGGGACATGCGCCCAGTCATCGGCGCCAAAGGCGCAGGTGGTCAGGCCCACCGGGATATGCGGCGCAACCTGATGAAAGGCCGTGACCACATGCGGGTTGAAGGACATGACCGCGACCGGCCCGCCATAGTCCCGCAGCGCCTCGGCCACGCGGCCGTGCAGGTTGCCGATGGCGGGGCCGCAGGAGCCGTCCTGGTCCTTGATCTCGATCAGCAGCGGCACCCGGCCCGCCACCAGCTCCAGGAAATGGGCCAGGGTGGGGATGGATTCGTCGCTGCCCACCAGACGCAGATGCGCCAGGTCATCGGGCGCGGTCTCCGCGATCAGCCCTTCCTGCGCGGTCAACCGCGACAGCTGATAGTCGTGAAAGACCATCGGCGTCCCGTCGCCCGCGGGCTGGATGTCGCATTCGATGCCATAGCCCGCCTCAATCGCGGCGCGGGCCGCGGCCAGGCTGTTCTCGGGCGCGCCCGGGCCGTGCAGGCCGCGATGCGCGATCGGCGTCGTCAGGAACCTGTCGGGCAGCGAGGGCATCAGCGGACCTCGAAGACGGCTTCGATCTCGACCGCGACACCAAAGGGCAGCGACGGGGCCGAGACGGCGGCGCGGGAATGGCGCCCGGCTTCGCCGAATACCTCGACCATCAGGTCCGAACAGCCGTTGATGACCTTGGGCTGGTCGGTGAAGTCGGAAGTCGAATTGACGAAGCCGGTCAGCTTGACCACCCGTGCCACGCGGTCCAGGTCGCCGACGGCCGATTTCAGCTGGGCAATCAGCGCCAGGCCGCAGCGGCGGGCCGCCGCCGCGCCCTCCTCGACGCTGGTGCCGTCGCCCAGCTTGCCGGTGATGAAGCCATTCTCGTCCGCGCTGATCTGGCCCGAGATGAACACCAGGTTGCCGGTCTGGACAAAGGGGACATAGTTGGCGGCCGGCGCAGGGGCTGCCGGAAGCGTGATGCCCTTGTCGGCCAGGGTCTGTTCGATGCTCATGATGTCCTCGCTTGGGTTGGGTTTGGCGGGACCCTAGCGCGGGCCGTGTCAGGCGACCAGAGCCTCGGCGCGTTTCAGGTCCACGCTGACCAGCTGGCTGACGCCCTGCTCCACCATTGTCACGCCGAACAGGCGGTCCATGCGCGCCATCGTCACGGCATGGTGGGTGATGATCAGGAACCGCGTGTCGGTGCGCCGCGTCATCTCGTCCAGCAGGTCGCAAAAGCGGCTGACATTGGCATCGTCCAAGGGCGCGTCGACCTCGTCCAGCACGCAGATGGGCGCGGGATTGGCCAGGAAGACCGCAAAGATCAGCGCCATCGCGGTCAGGGTCTGTTCGCCCCCCGACAGCAGCGACAGGGTCGACAGCCGCTTGCCCGGCGGCTGGCACATGATCTCCAGGCCCGCCTCCAGCGGATCGTCGGATTCAACCAGCACCAGCCGCGCCTCGCCCCCCCCGAAGAGCGTCGTGAACAGCGTGGCAAAGTTGCCGTTCACCGTCTCGAAGGCCGCCAGCAGGCGCTCGCGCCCCTCGCGGTTCAGGCTGCCGATGCCGGCGCGCAGCTTGCGGATCGCCTCCTGCAGGTCGGTCTTTTCCGCGGCCAGCGTGTCGCGCTCGGTCTCCAGCGCGCGCTTGTCCTCCTCGGCGCGCAGGTTCACGGCGCCCAAGGCCTCGCGCGCGGCGCGCAGGCGGGCGACCTGATCCTCCAGCGCGTCGGCCGGGGCGGCCTGGTCGAATTCGCCCAGGGCCGCGTGCAACTGGTCGGGCGTCTGCTCGGTCTCCTCCAGGATCCGGGCGCGGGACGCATCTTCGGCGGCCTCGGCAGCCTCGGCGCGGGCCTCGCGGGCGGCGCGCAACTCTCGCGCCTCGGAGGCGGCACGCTCGGCCTCGCGCTCGGCCAGGGCGGCGGCGCGGGCCGCCTCGTCCGCCGCGCCCAAGGCGTCACGGGCGCGGTCCAGACGGGTGCGGGACTGCGCCTCGCGCTCGACCAAGGCGGCGCGCCGGTCGGCCAGAAGGGCGGGCTGGGCCTGCGCCTCGGCCAGCTCCTCGCGCGCGGCATCGCGCCGGGCCGCCAGTTCCGAGGCGCGCGTGCCCGCCTGCTGCAGCCGCAGCCGCCAGCCCGATTCTTCCTTGGCGATCTCCTGCAGGCGCTTGACCCGGGCTGTCGCATCGCGGCGCAGCTCGTCCAGCGCCGCGCGCCGGGTCATCGTGGCGATGCGCGCGGCCTCCACCCCTGTGCGGGCATGATCGACCGCCGCGGCCGCATCGGCGCGGTCGGGCAGCGCGGCCAGTTGCGCCTCGGCCTCGGCCAATCGGGTGCGCGCATCGGCGGCGTCGGCCTGATGGCGCGCCAGTTCGCCCCGGGCGGATTCGGCCCGGCTGGCGGCCAGGGCCAGGTCCGATTCGGCGCGGGTGGCGGCCCGCGCAGCGTCCGACAGCAGGCGCTCGGCCTCACGCCGCGCATCGCGGGCAGATTTCTCGACCTGCGCGGCCTCGGCCAAGGCGGCGCGGGCATCCTCATGCGCCTCGACCGCCATGCTGGCGCGGGCCTGGGCCTCGTCGGACTGGCCGGTGATCCGGGCCAGTTCGTTCACCTTCTGCAGGTGCAGCGCGGCTGCGGACGAGGCCTCGCCTGCCATGACCCGCAGCCCGTCCCACCGGAACAGGTCGCCCTCGGGCGTCACCAGCCGCTGCCCGGGCCGCAGCCGGGGCTGCAGGACGGCCCCCTGCGCGGCATCCAGGACAAGCCCGGTCTGCGACAGCCGCCGCGCCAGCGCATCGGGGCCTGCCACATGCGGCGCCAGCGCGCGCGCGCCCTCCGGCAGGGGCTGAGGCAGGTCCAGCGCCGGCAGACTGTGCCAGCCCGATCCGGCCTCGGTCACACCGGCACGCAGATCGTCCCCAAGTGCCGCGCCAAAGGCCACCTCGTAGCCCTGTGCCACCTGCACCTGATCCAGTAGTGTGCTGCCGCCCAACCGGCCGCGTTCGACCAGCCGGCGCAGGGCCGCCATCTCGGCGCCCAAGGCCGCGGCCTCACCCTCGGCTTCCGAGCGAGCGGCCCTGGCGGCGCCCTCGCGGGTCTCTGCCTCGGCACGCGCAACCTCCGACCCGGCCAGCGCATCCTCGGCCCCCTCGACCCTCTCGCGGGCCTGGTCCTGGGCGGCATCAGCCTGATCCAGCGCGGCGGCGGCGGTCTCTCCGGCCTCGTTGGCGCGGGTGACCGCCTCGGCGGCTTCGGCGGCCGAGCGCTCGGCCCGGTCGAACATCGCGCGCAGGTCGGTGGCAAGCCGCTCGGCCGACTGGTGGCGGGCGGCCAGCCGCGCCGATTCGTCCGTCAGCTCGGCCAGCCGCGCCTCGACCTCGCGCAGCGCCTCGGCGGCCTCCTCGGCCCGGGCGGCGGCGGCGTCCAGGCGATCCTCGTGGCCCTCGCCTGCCTTGTCCAGCTCGGCCTTTTCCCAAGCCAGCCGCGCGACCACTTCGCCGGCATCGTGGTTCAGCGCCTCTTCCCGGTCAATGTCGCGGTCCAGCTGGGCGATCCGGGCCGACAGGCCCCCAATGGCCTCGGCGGCGCGCATTTCGGCCGCGTCCATCGCCTCGCGCTCGACCGTCACGCGCGACAGAATGGCGGCTGCGACCTGCTCCTCTTCGCGCAGGTCCGGCAGGGCAGCCTCGGCCGCCTCGCGCCGGGCCCGCGCCTGCTCGGAGGCCGACCCGGCCTCGGCGGCCGCCCGGACAGCCATGTTCAGCGCCGCACCCGCCGCCAGTCGGGCCGCCTCGGCCTCGGCCCAGCGGCGATACAGCAGCACCCCCTCGGCCAGCCGAAGCGCCGCGCCGATCTCGCGGTATTTCGCGGCGGCACGGGCCTGCCGGGCCAGCGCTGCCGCCTGCGCCGACAGCTGGTCCAGCGTGTCGTCCACCCGCGTCAGGTTCGTCTCGGCGCCGTTCAGCTTCAGTTCCGCCTCGTGGCGGCGCGCGTAAAGGCCCGAGATCCCGGCCGCCTCCTCCAAGATCCGGCGGCGGTTCTTGGGCTTGGCGTTGATCAGCTCGCTGATCTGCCCCTGTCGCACCAGCGCAGGCGAATGCGCCCCGGTCGAGGCATCGGCGAACAACATCTGCACGTCGCGGGCCCGCACATCCTTGCCCGCGATCTTGTAGGCGCTGCCCGCATCGCGGGTGATGCGGCGGGTGATGTCGAACTGGTCGTCGTCGTTGAAGCCCGCCGGCGCCAGACGGGCGCGGTTGTCGATGGTCAACGAGACCTCGGCATGGGCACGGGCATTGCGGCGCGTCGTGCCGGCAAAGATCACGTCCTCCATCCCCTCGCCGCGCATGGCGGTCGGGCGGTTCTCGCCCATGACCCAGCGCAGCGCCTCCAGCAGGTTTGACTTGCCGCAGCCGTTGGGACCGACCACGCCCGTCAACCCCTCGCGGATGACCAGGTCGGTCGGGTCCACGAAGCTTTTGAAGCCGTTGAGGCGCAGGCGGTCAAAGCGCAAAAGGCAGGTCCGTCAGATTCGGGTCTATGGTCGATTGTCCCTGCCCTGCCTGCCCAAGTCAACCTTACCGCAAGATGTCGCGGAGCCGGCGCCATTGTCCACAAGATGCGGCGGCACGCACGGGATCTGGCGCGACATCCTGTCCCGCGCTAGCGTGGCGGGATGATCCAGACGCTTGCCATCATCCTGGGCTTTCAGCTGGCGGGGGAAATCACCTCCCGCGCCCTGTCGCTGCCCCTGCCCGGCCCGGTGGTCGGGCTGATCGCGTTGGTCCTGGCCTGCATCCTGCGGCCGGCGCTGGCCGCGCGCATCCGGCCGACCGCAACTGGGCTGCTGTCACACCTGTCGCTGTTCTTCGTGCCGGCGGGGGTGGGCATCGTGGCGCATTGGGACCTGCTGCGCCTGCACGGGATCGGTCTTGCGGTTGCACTGACGGGATCCACGCTGCTGGCCATCGCGGCGGGGGCCTGGGCCTTCACGCTGGTCGCCCGGCTGACCGGGTCCGAGGAAACCGCCGCGCTGAGGGACCAGGGACGTGAGTGACCCGGCCCTGATCTGGTCCTATCTGGCGCAGGGGCCGCTGTTGTGGCTGACCGCCACGCTGGTCGCCTATCTGGCGGGCGATGCCGCCTTTCGCGCCGCGAACCGCCAAAGCTGGGCCAACCCGGTCCTGGTCGCGGTGATCCTGCTGGCGGTGCTTCTGTGGGTCACCGAGACCGACTATGCCACCTATTTCGAAGGCGCGCAGTTCGTGCATTTCATGCTGGGACCGGCTACGGTCGCCCTGGCCCTGCCGCTCTATGACAACCTGCCCCGGGTGCGAAAGGCGGCGCTGCCGATGCTGGCGGGGCTGCTGGCGGGATCGGGGGTGGCGGTGCTGTCGGCGCTGGCGATCGCCCGTGCCTTCGGCATCGGTGGGCCGGTCCTGGCCTCGCTGGCGCCCAAGTCCACGACCGCGCCCGTGGCCATCGGCATCGCGGAATCGCTGGGCGGCCAGCCGACGCTGACGGCGGCGCTGGTGCTGCTGACCGGCATCTTCGGCGCCATCGTCGTGACGCCCCTGCTGAACATGCTGAAGATCCGCGACTGGCGCGCGCGTGGCTTTGCGGTGGGCGTCGCGGCGCATGGAATCGGCACGGCGCGGGCGTTTCAGGTCAATGCCACGGCGGGCGCATTCTCGGGGATCGGCATGGGGCTGAACGCGGTGCTGACGGCGATCATCGCGCCGCTGGCGCTGCGCCTCTTCGGGGGCTAGGCGCCGCATCAGCCTTGGGCGCCGCCCTCCAGCCGGTTGCGCAACTCGCGCAGGACCGGCAGCGCGCCGCGCACGCGGTCGGCGCCGATGTCGCGCACCACCCCCGCGATCAGCGGCATGAAGGCGGCCAGCGCCGTGTCGCGCGCCGCACGGCCCGCCGGGCTGATCGACACGAACTTGCGCCGCGCATCGTCCCAGTCGGGCCGGATATGCACATGCCCCGCCCATTCCAGGCGCGACAGAGTGTTGGTCATCGCGCCGCGGGTGACGTGGAACGCCTCGGCCAGCTGGGCGGGGGTCCGCTCCTCGTTGACATGCGCCAGAAGGTTCAGGACCGAGAAATGCGAGATCTGCATGCCGCGGGGCAGCGCCTTGCTGATCAGGTTGCGGGACAGCTGCTCGGCGATCAGCACCTCGGCAAACAGGCTGGCCGCCAGCCTGTCGGTCGCCTTGGAGGGATCAATGTCGGTCGCGCGCGTGGTCATGGTCTTCCGGGGCCGCATAGGGCCGGTCATGTGTCAAAGACGGAATGCGGGACCGTGCCCTGTCAACTGCCTGAAGGTCAAGCGAAACGATCGTGCATCCCCGTGTCGCACCCCCGTCTGCAAGAACCGTGCCCCAAGGGTCCACCACCAAGCTGTGGCCGTGGCTGCGGCGTGGCGGCCGACCGGGACTGTGCGGGCTGGGGTGGATGCCGCATTGCGCAGGGGCCAGAACGAAGCAGCCGGTTTCGATGGCGCGGGCACGCAGCAGCACCTGCCAATGCGCATCCCCCGTCACCGGATTGAAGGCCGAGGGCACCGTCAGGATGCGCGCGCCGGCCTGGGCCAACTGCCGATAAAGCTGGGGAAACCGCAGGTCATAGCAGATCGTCATGCCCACAGGCACATCGTCGACCCGGGACAGCACGGCGCGATCACCGGGCCGATAGGCCGCGCTTTCGCGATAGGATTCGGTGTCGCTGATCATCACGTCGAACATGTGCAGCTTGTCATAGCGCGCGCGGATGTTCCCCTGAGGGTCGACCAGCAGGCTACGATTGGCAAAGCGCCCGTCAGGATCCCCCGTCGCCAGCGCGAGAGAGCCGATCATCAGCCAGATCCCCAGGTCGCGCGCCTCGGCCCGCAGGGCGGCCAGGGTCGGGTCCTCGGCCTCGGGGTGCAGTAGGCGGCGCTGCCGGTCGCGGTCGGGCGACAGCAGGTTCGTGGCCTCGGGCGTCAGGACCAGCCGGGCGCCGCGGCCCGCTGCCTCACGGATCAGCGGGACGGTCTGGGCCAGGTTGGCCTGCGGGTCATCGCCGACCGTCAGCTGGATCAGCCCGACGGTCAGCGAAGCGGGTGCCATCAGGCGGCGCCCTTCAGCAGCGGGTCCAGCTTGCCCACGCGGTCCAGAGCGTAAAGGTCGTCGCAGCCACCGACATGCGTGCTGCCGACGAAGATCTGGGGCACGCTGCGCTTGCCGTTGGCGCGCTGCGTCATGGCCGAGCGCTTGGCCGGATCGGCGCCGACATCGATTTCAGAATAGGACACGCCCTTCTGGTCCAGCAGCGACTTGGCGCGAATGCAGAACGGGCAGGTGCGGGTGGTATAGATCTCGATCGAGGGCATGGTCGTCCTTTCTGACGGGTGGTCACCCTATCTAGTGATCCTTGACCGCCCTTGCCAGAAGCGCGACCGAAACCGGTCCCGAACCCGCCGCCAGCAGCGCCGTCGCCGCCGCCGTGATCGTGGCCCCCGATGCCATCACATCATCCACCAGCAGCACCGGCCGGCCCTGCACGCCCTCCCTCCGCCGCCGGCTGACCGCCAGCGCGCCCGCCTGGTTGGCAAAGCGGTCCTCCGCGCCCCGATGTTCCTGCGAAGGGGTGTGGCGCAGGCGCGTCAGCAGGTCGGCCTGGTGCGGCAGGTCCAGAAGCCGCGCGAGCCGGCCCGACACCTGCGCCGCCTGGTTGTATTTCCGCCGCATCAGCCGCCGCAGATGCAGCGGCACCGGCGCCACGATCATGTCGGGCTGCACCAGCGGGGCCGCGGCACGCGCCAGCCAGGCGGCCATCGGCGGCGCCAGGTCCAGCCGGTCGCCGTGCTTCAGCGCCAGGATCAGCTTGCGCCCGGTGCCGCCATAAACCATCGCCGCGCGGCCCCGCGACCAGGGCCGGACCGCCACCAGGCAGTCGTCGCAGACCAGCACCTCGGCCCGGCCCGTGCCGTCGTCCGGCAGGGGCGCACCGCAGCAGTCGCAGCAGGCCCCGGTGACAAAGGCGGCCTCTTTCCAGCAATCGGGACACAGGTGGATCGCGCCGGGGCCGCTGTCGGCCACCCCCGCCCCGCAGGACAGGCATTGCGGCGGATAGAGCAGCAGAAGCGCCGCTTTCATCGCCCCGGAAAGCATCCTATGTTCCAGCCCCATGACCCATCCCGCATCCGACCGCCCCGCCCTGACCGACCGCGACGCCCTGCTGCGCCAGCGCGACCGCGCGCGACGCGGGGGGCTGGTGGACCTGTTCCACCAGATCGCCGCCGACGAGATCGAGGATAGGCTGGCAGAGGTTAACAGGAGCTTTACGGCCCCCGCCCTGGTGACGGGTTTCCCCGAAATCTGGGGCCCGCGCTTTCCGCAGGCGCGGGTCGTGGCGGACGCGCCGATGCTGGATTTGCAGCCAGAGGCGCATGACCTGGTGATCCACGCCATGTCGCTGCACTGGTCCGACGACCCGGTGGGGCAGATCGTGCAATGCCGCCGCGCCCTGCGCGAGGACGGGCTGTTCCTCGGCGTCTGCTTTGGCAACCAGACCCTGGCCGAACTGCGCGCCGCCCTGGGCCAGGCCGAGGCCGAGATCCGGGGCGGGCTGTCGCCGCGCATCCTGCCCATGGGCGAGATACGCGACCTGGGCGGGCTGCTGCATCGCGCGGGGCTGGCCCTGCCGGTCGCGGACCTGCTGCACCAGCGCGCCAGCTATCGCGACCTGCTTCACTTGGGCCGCGACCTGCGCGGCATGGGCGAAGGCAATGCCATGGCCGCCCGGCTGCGCCGTCCCACCGCGCGTGGGGTCATGGCCCGCGCGGCGCAGATCCTGGCCCTCCACCATCCCGACCGCGACGATCCGTCCCGTGTCGCCGTCACCTTCGATCTGGTCTTTCTGACGGGATGGGCCCCTTCGGACAGCCAGCCCAAACCGCTGCGGCCCGGCTCGGCGCGAACGCCGCTGGCCGACGCCTTGAACGACATCAGGAAAAAGCAACAATGAGACCGACCCAAGCGCCCGCCGACCATCCCCGGATCCCCCCGGCCAAGACCGGCATCCTGATCGCCAACCTGGGCACGCCGGACGGCTATGACTACTGGTCGATGCGCCGCTATCTGAACGAATTCCTGTCCGACCGCCGCGTCGTCGACGTGAACCGCCTGATCTGGCAGCCCCTGCTGCAGGGTGTGATCCTGACCAAGCGGCCCTTCAGTTCCGGCAAGAACTACAAGCTGATCTGGAACCACGAGGCGAACGAAAGCCCGCTGCTGACCATCACCAAGGCCCAGACCAAGGCGCTGGCGCAATTGGCACATGACGAATGGGGCGACCAGGTGATGGTCGATTTCTGCATGCGCTATGGCAACCCGTCGACCGGGGACGTGGTGCGGCGGATGGTCGATGCGGGCTGCCGGCGGATCGTGTTCCTGCCGCTTTATCCGCAATATGCGGGGCCGACCTCGGCCACGGCCAATGACCAGCTGTTCCGCGTCCTGATGAAGGAGACCTGGCAGCCGGCCGTGCGCACCTGCGAGCCCTATGTCAGCCGCCCCGATTACATTAAGGCGCTGGCCGACAGCGTGCGGCGCGCGCTGGACGGCAAGGTTCCGAAAAAGCTGGTCGCCAGCTATCACGGGATGCCCAAGCGTTACCTGATGCAGGGCGACCCCTATCACTGCCAGTGCCAGAAGACCTCGCGCCTGCTGCGCGAGGAACTGGGCTGGCCGGACGGCATCATCGACACGACCTTCCAGTCGGTCTTTGGCCGCGAGGAGTGGCTGAAGCCCTATACCGTGGACCACGTGGCCGAGCTGGCCCGGCAGGGGCATACCGACATCGCGGTGATCTCTCCGGCCTTCTCGTCGGATTGCATCGAGACGCTGGAGGAGATCAACGGCGAGATCCGCGAAAGCTTCGAGGAGGCCGGGGGGCACGAGTTCCAGTACATCCCCTGTCTGAACGACGATCCGGCCCATATCCAGGTGATGCTGAACGTGATCCGCGAGAATATCGGCGGTTGGGTCGAACCGCGCGGCTGACATGAAAAGGGGGCCGGAAGGCCCCCTTTTTCGTCACATCACCAGGACCTGCGTGCCGACCTTGGCCAGGCCGAACAGCTCGGCGATATGCTCGTTGTAAAGGCCGATGCAGCCGTTCGATGACTTGCGCCCGATCTTGCGCGTGTCATGCGTGCCGTGGATGCGGTAATACTGCCAGCTGAGCCACAGGGCATGGGTGCCAAGGGGGTTGTCCGGCCCCGGCGGCACGAAATCCGGCCATTCGGGATTGCGCTTCTTCATCTCGGGCGTAGGCGCCCAGGACGGGCCTTCGACTTTCTTGATGATCTCGGTCCGGCCGGTGCGGATCAGATCCTCGCTGACCGGGATGGACGAGGGATAGACGCGATAGGTGTTGCCATCCTCGGACCAGTAATGGACCGCACGCGAGGTCAGGTCGCACAGGATCGCGCCATTGGTCAGGTTCTGGAAATGCGGACGCCAGTCCTGCATCCGGAAGCTGGAGATGTTGTGCTGGGGCCCGGTGTTGGCCGGGGCTGCGGGGGCGGCCATCGGCAGGCCCGTCGCGGGATCGATACCCTGGCCCAGCACCGGCAGGGCGGCGCCCGCAGCCCCAAGCGCCGCGGCCGCAGCCAGAAAGGTCCGGCGGTTGAAAGAAGGCGATCTGCTCATCGACACATGTCCTCGGTTCTCCGCTCTTGAGAGGCGGGGTTGATGCCCGTCAGGTCCGGGGGTGGCCGGAATATAGCGCCCCGCCAGATTCGCGGCAATTCATAGCACCCTGCGGATGCTGCGGTTGAACCACGCGCGCAACTCACGCAGAGTTGCGTTTGAAGCCTGGGCGCCCGTTCGATACACCTGCGCCAAACGGCCGATGAGGGGCACCGGAAACATGAGACTGTTCAAGATCTTGCCGATGATCGCCATGATCTCGCTCGGCGCCTGCGCGCCGCGCTATCTGCAGAACCAGCCCCCGGTCACGCCGGTCGAACAGCAGGCCCCGGCCCAGCCCGCCGTGCCCGACAACGCCGCGATCAGCGGGCGGGTGTTGCAGCAGATCAACACCCTGCGCGGCAATATCGGCCAGTCGGCCCTGGTCCCCAATCCGCAGCTGGATGCCGCAGCCTTGGCGCATTCGCGCGACATGTCCGCCCAGAACCGGGCCTGGCACTGGGGATCGGACGGATCCTCGCCCTTGGACCGGGCGCGGCGGCAGGGGTTCACCGGGACCCTGGTGGGCGAGAACATCTCGGAAAGCTACGAGAACGAGATGCAGACCCTGGCCGCCTGGATGAGCACCCGCGACACCCGCGACGTCATCATGGACCCCACGGCCACGCAGCTGGGCTTTGCCTGGTTCACCGAACCCTCGGGCAAGATCTGGTGGACGCTGCTGACCGCGCGCTGAGTGGACAGGAAAAAGCCCCGGTCGCGGCCGGGGCTTCGACACCACGCGGCAGCGCCCGTCAGGGATAGATCACGATCGGCGTGCCGGGGCTGAGCATCGCATAGATTTCCTCGATCTCCTCATCGGCCACGGCGATGCAGCCGGCCGTCCAGTCGCGCTGGCGCGGGAACAAGTTGTTGCCGTCGGGCCCGCGGCCATGGATGAAGATGTCGCCCCCCGGATGCCGACCGTGGGATTCCGCAAAGGCGCGGTCGGCGGGGTTCGGATAGGAGACGCCGACCGACAGGTGATAGCGGCTGCGCGGGTTGAAACGGTCCACGTAGTAGATGCCTTCGGGTGTCTTGCCGTCACCCTCGAACTGCTTGTGGCCGACGGGCTGGTTGCCCAGGCTGATGTCATAGGAGCGCACCACGGTCGAACCGCTCAGCAGGTGCATGCGCCGCTCGCCCTTGTTGATCGACACCTGGGTGACCGGAGGGCCGGCATAGCGCGGGAACTTGGTGGCCTGTTGCGGCTTGCCACAGGCCGCCAGCAAGGCCAGCATCGAAATCGTGAAGGTCCGACGGGTCGTTCTGCTCATCACTGCCTCTGAAGCGTTCTTGATTTTTATGATCCCGGGATACCACAAGTCGCCCGGCCCTGCCTAGCTTCGCCTAAAATCCGCCACTATTTCGACATGTGGGGAAAAGCGGAACTGGTCGACCACCCAGAGCCCCTCCAGCCGATATCCTGCATCGGCCAGAATCCGCGCATCCCTTGCGAAATTGACCGGATCGCAGGCCACGAAGGCTACCACCGGCACCCCTGCGGCGGCCAGTTGCCGGACCTGCGCCTCGGCCCCCGACCGTGGCGGATCTATCACGACAGCGTCAAAAGAGCGCAGCTCGTCGGGCAACAGCGGGCGCCGGGCCAGATCGCGCAGCTCGGTCGTGACCGCGTTCAGGCCGGTGGTGCCCCGCCAGGCCGAATCAAGCGCCGCCAGCGGCGCGGCAAGCCCCTCGACCGCATGGATCCGCGCGCCCTCCGCCAGGGGAAGGGAGAAGGTGCCGCAGCCCGAGAAGAGGTCCAGGACATTTCGGGCGCCCCCCACCGTCTGCCGCACCGCTGCCAGCAGCGCGGCCTCCCCTTCGGCCGTGGCCTGCAGGAAAGCGCCGGGGGGCGGGATGACCCGCGCCCTGCCCATCGGCAGGGCGGGCGCGCGGCGCGTGATCGACTGCCCGTCCCAGTCCAGCCGGGCCAGGTCGCCTTCCTCGGCCAGGGCCGCCAGCGCCTGGAACAGCGCCGCATCCATCGGCTTGCCGCCCCGGACCGCTAGGTCCAACCCCGCCGGCCCATGGATCACCGTGATGTCCAGTTCGGCCGCGCGCGAGGCCCCCGCCATTACGATCCTGCGCAGCAGCGGCAGTGCCGCGGTGATCTGGGGACGCATCACCTGGCATTCGGCCAGATCGACGATCACCTCCGAGGCGCGGGCGTGAAAGCCCACCAGCGCGCCCTTCTTGGTCCGGCGCCCCGACAGCACGGCCCGCCTGCGCGACTGCAGGGGCGAGACATGGACCTGCGGCACGGGGGCGGCAATGCCCTGCGCCGCCAGCGCGGTTTCGACCACCTGCCGTTTCCAGGCGGTGATGAAGACATCCGAGGCATGCATCAGCGAACAGCCCCCGCAGACGCGGTAATGGCCGCAGATCGCCCGCACCCGGTCGGGCGACGGGGTGACGATGCGGGGCGCGCCGATGCGGCCGTCGGCGGCCTCGCCTTCCACCACCTCTCCCGGCAGGGTTAGCGCGGCCAGCGCGCGGCCCGCCTCGCCCTGCGCGACGCCGTCGCCCTTGCGGCCCAGCCGCTCGATCACCCACCGGCTCATTCGGCGGCCTCCTCGGTGCCCAGAAAGCCCCCGGATTGCCGCGACCAATAGCGGGCATAACGCCCGCCGCGGGCCAGCAATTCGTCATGGGCGCCCTGCTCGACGATCTGCCCGTCCTCCATCACGATGATCCGGTCCAGTTCGGCAATGGTGGACAGGCGATGCGCGATGGCCAGAACGGTCTTGCCCCGCATGGCGCGGGTCAGCGCCTCCTGAACCTGCGCCTCGACCTCGCTGTCCAGGGCGCTGGTCGCCTCGTCCAGGACCAGGATGGGCGCGTCCTTGAGGAAGGCGCGGGCCAGCGCGATCCGCTGGCGCTGGCCGCCCGACAGCTTGACGCCGCGTTCGCCCAGATGCGCGTCGTAGCCCGTCCGCCCCGCATGGTCGCGCAGCGTCAGGATGAAGTCATGCGCCTCCGCCGCCCGGGCGGCGGCAACGATCTCGGCCTCGGTCGCGCCGGGCCGGCCATAGAGGATGTTGTCGCGGGCCGAGCGGTTGAACATCGCGGTTTCCTGCGTGACCATCGCGATCTGGCGGCGCAGGCTTTCCTGCGTGACCTCGCGCAGGTCGTGGCCGTCGATGCGGATGCCCCCCCGCTCGACATCGTAAAGCCGCAGCAGCAGCGCGACCATCGTCGACTTGCCGGCCCCCGACGCGCCGACGATGCCGATCTTTTCGCCCGCCGCCACCTGCAGGACCATGTCGCGGATGCCGCCCTCGGTCCGGCCATAGGCAAAATCGACATGGTCGAACTCGATCCGGCCGCGGACCCGGTCCAGCACCCGGGCGCCATGCCGGTCGGTCAGCGCATGGGGCGGAGACAGGGTCTTCATTCCGTCCTCGACCTCGCCGATATTGCCCCACATCCCCATCAGCGCCATGCTGACCCACCCGGTCATCTGGCTGAGACGCATGGCGATCGCGCCAGAGGCCGCCACGTCGCCCACGCTGGCCGCGCCCTGGCGCCACAGCATGATCGTGCCGCCGACCAGGATCACCGGCAGGATGCCGGCCACGACCATCAGCGACAGCCGGAACCAGGTCGAGACGACGCCGAAATCCAGCGCACGTTCCCGGAACCCCGCCATGGCGCCCAGCGCCGCCTGATCCTCGTGATCGGCATGGGCGAACAGCTTGACCGTCTTGATGTTGGTGATCGTGTCGACCACCTGCCCGGTCACGTTGGCACGGGCCGAGGCGCGCGCCCCCGACTTGGCGCGGATCCGGGGCAGGAAGAACCGGATCAGGAAGAAATAAGCCGCCAGCCAGACCAGCAGCGCCACCGCGCCCCAGCCATCCACGGCCAGCAGGAAGGCCGCCGACCCGATGACCGAGGCCAGCGCGAAGGCCACCACGTTCACCATCTCAGACGCGACATCGGTGACCGCCCGCGCGGTCTGCATCTGCTTTTGCGCCAGACGTCCGGCGAAATCATTGTCGAAGAAGGTCACCGCATGGCCCATCGTCCAGCGGTGCAGCCGCGACAGGACCAAGGGCAGGATGTTCGGCCCGATGATCACGTTCGAACTGGCCGTCGACAGGCCAAAGATCGCCGGGCGGATCAGCAGGAAAAAGCCCGCAAACAGCAGGACCGATCCCCAGTTCTGCTCCCAGAAGCTGCCGGGGGGGCTGGAGGCGACGGCATCCACCACCATCCCCAGCAGCATCGCCGAGACGACATCGGCCGCCCCGCCCAAGGCCGAGGCGACGGCGGCGAAACCCAGCCCCTTCCAGGCGCCCGACAGGCACCAGCGGAAGAAGGCCAGCAGCGTCGCGGGCGGTGCGCCGTCGGCGGGGCGAAAGGCATCGACCATGCGTCCAAAGCGGGAATGCAGGCTCATGGCGTCTCCTCCTGGGCCAGCAGGGCCATGTCGATCAGCGCGGGGGCGGGCAGTGAAAAGCCCGAGGCGATCCAGGCCGCCTCGGCCGCCTTGAGCCCGCGGCCAAGGGCGGGCCCCGTCAGCGGCGCCAGATCGGCCGCGGCGACGGGAAGGGTGGCGGCGGCCGCAGTGTCGATCCGATCGCGCCAGCCTTCGGGCAGCGGATGGCCAAGGGCCGCCCGCAGCAGGGCGTGATGCACCCCGAGTTCAGGCCCGAGCCGATAGGCGGCCTCGTCCAAAGACCAGCCCTTGGCCTGCGCCTCGCGCAGCCTGTCCTGAACGCGCGCCTCGGCCCGCGACAGGCGCAGCGCTTCGCCGCAATCGGTGGGGGACAGTGCCGCCAGGCGGCGCGGCCAAGCCGGCGGCAGCCCGTTTTCGACCGCCAGCAGCGCAGCCAGCGCATCGGGCCGGGCATCCGGCAGGACCATTGGCAGGACGCCCGTCTCCTCCATCAGCGCCACGGCAGGGCCGGGATCGGCAGCATCCAGCAGCTTCCTCATCTCGGCCCCGATCCGCTCGCGCGCAATGCGGGCCAGCCCCTGACGATGGGCGGCACAGGCTGTCACCGCCCGCGGATCGGCCTGCCGCCCATAGCGCGCCAGGAACCGGAAAAAGCGCAGGATCCGCAGGTAATCCTCGCGGATACGCTGGTCCGGATCACCCACGAAGCGCAGGCGCCGCGCCCACAGGTCCGGCAGCCCACCCATCGGGTCGATGACGCGGCCGGCGGAATCGGCGTAAAGGGCGTTGATCGTGAAATCGCGGCGCGCGGCATCCTCGGCCAGGTCGGCCGAAAAGGCGACGACGGCATGGCGTCCGTTGGTGCTGACATCGCGGCGGAAGGTCGTCACCTCAAAGCCGCGGCGCGCGGCCACGACCGTCACGGTGCCGTGGTCGATCCCGGTCGGCACCGGCCGCAGGCCCGCCGTCTTGGCCAGCGCGACCGTCTGTTCGGGCGTGGCATCGGTGGCGATGTCGATATCGTCCACGGCCTCGCCCAGCAGGGCGTTTCGGACCGCGCCACCGACCAGATAGGCACGATTGCCCTGCGCCTGCAGCGCCCGCAACACCTGCTGCAGCGCATCGTCGGACAGGATCTGGTCGGGCAGCCGGGTCACGGATGCAACCTGCGCGCCAGGCCCAGCAGGATCCGCGCAGTGGCGCCCCAGAGGTAGTAGGGGCCGAAGGGGGCCGCGTGATAGCTGCGCCATCCGCCGCGCCAGCGCCGCCGCTCGATCCGGTAGCGGGAGGGATCGGCGACATGGCCGAAGGGCAGGAAGAACGCCTCCTCGACCTCGCCAGCCTCGGGGACGGGAATATAGGCGCCGTCGATCACGCCCAGAACCGGAGTGACGGAAAAGCCAGTGACCGTCCGATGCGGCGGAAGACAACCCAGCAGGCGCACCTGCGCGGGGTCCAGCCCCACCTCCTCGCGCGCCTCGCGCAGGGCGGCGGCGACGGCATCGGCATCGCCCGGTTCGACCTTGCCGCCCGGCAGCGCGATCTGACCCGGATGATGGCGCAGGCCCGAGCCGCGCTTGGTCAGCAGCAGCCGGCCATCCTCGGCGCGAAAGGCCGCCAGCACCCCCGCCGGACGCAGCGGCGCCTCCGGCGGGGACACTTCGGGGTTCAGGTCATAGTCCGAACTGGGCCCGGCCGCCGTCCGCAGCGCATCGCGCAGCCGGGCCTCGGACCAGTCGCCGGTCACTCGGCCGCCTTGTCGCTGCTGTCCAGCGGTTGCCCCTCGGCGTCGATCGTCGCCTCGAAGCCCAGGCTGCGCGGATCGAACTCGTAATGCGCGCCGCAGAACTGGCAGTCCGCGGTCACGATCCCGGCCTCGGTCGTCATATGGGCGATGTCCTTAGCCGAATAGATCGACAGCGTGTTACGCACCCGGTCGGCGGTGCAGGAACAGCCGAACTCCACCCGCTGCGCCTCGAAGACGCGGGGAGCTTCCTCATGGAACAGGCGCAGCAGCAGGTCGGTGGGGCCAACCGTGGGGCCGATCAGCTCCAGCGTCTCGACCGTGTCCAGCAGGATGTTCGCCCGGTTCCAGTCCTCGGATTCTGCACCCTGCAGGATGTCGGCCGCGGCGATCAGCCCGCCCTCGCCCGTCCCGCCTTCGGCCGGCATCATGGGCTGCGCGGGCAGCGTCTGCAGCATCACGCCGCCGGCGCGCCAATGCGGCCCCTCGCCCGCGACATGGGACAGGCCCGAGGACAGCTGGAACCGCGAGGGCAGCTGTTCGGACTGCGCGAAATAGGCCTGCGCACAGGCCGCAAGCGACCCGCCCGCCAGGGGCGTGATCCCCTGATAGGGGGTGCTGCCGGATCCCTGATCGATCAGAATGGCGAAATATCCCTCGCCGATCTGCTCGAAAGGCGTGCGGCCGTCCAGACGCTCGGGGTCGAAGCTGGCCCAGGCCCGGATGCGGGCGGGCGCGTCGTCGGTTTCGGGGGCGAAGTAATCCGCCGCGATGGTGCGCACGGCACCGTTCCCCCGCACCTGCAGGCTCAGCTTCCAGCGCAGCTTGATGGTCGGCCCGATCAGCGCCGTCAGCAGCGCCACCTCGGCCACCAGGGCGCTGACGACAGGCGGGTAATCGTGGCGCGACAGGACATGATCCAGCACGCCGTCCAGCCGCACGACGCGGCCGCGGATGTCCGAACGGTCCAGTTGGAAGGGCAGGATGGTGTCATCCCAGGCGATCTGGTTGATCTTGTTCATCTGTGATCCTTGAAGTCGCGGGGGCGCCGAGGGGGGGTCGGGCCGGGTTGCGCCCAATATAGGGGATTTCCCGGCGATCCCAAGGGGGCCCGCGCGGCCGGTGGCTTCCGCCGCGGCGCGCGGCAGGCTATGACCCGGGCATTGACAGGGAGGTGCCGGCATGACCCCGCGCTTTGGACAACCGCCGCTTGAGGGGCGCCGCTATCGCCGCAGGCCCGGCGCCTATGCCATCCTGTGGCGCGACGGGCAGGTGCTGCTGACCCATCAGCAGGCGCCGGTTCCCGAATATCAGCTTCCCGGCGGGGGCGTCGATCCCGGCGAATCCTCCTTGGCCGCGCTGCACCGCGAGGTGGCGGAGGAGACCGGCTGGAGCATCGGCGCGCCCCGGCTGCTGGGCAGCTACCGGCGGTTCTGCTACATGCCCGATTACGACATGCATGCGGAAAAGCTGTGCCTGATCTGGACGGCGCGGCCCGTCCTGCGCCGCGGCGATCCGACTGAGCCGGGCCATAGCGCGCACTGGATGACCCCGCGGCAGGCGCTGTCGGCGCTGGTCGATCCCGGATCGCGTCACGCGCTGCGCATGTGGATGTCCCGCTGAAGGGTCGCGGCCCTAGTCGCCCATGCGGATCAGCTTGCCTTCGCCCCGGAACTCGACAAGCACCGCGGACATGTCGTCCAGCCGCTCGCCCCGGCAATATTCCGACACCGACCAGGCCATCGATTCAAGGAAGGAATGCCCGTTGAGGAAGGCGTTGGTGCGCATTACCGCCTCCAACCCCTCGTTGCCCAGTTGCCGGCCACTCGGGGTTTCCGCCTCGGTGATGCCGTCCGAGGTGATCAGCAGGCGGTCGCCCGGCCCGAGCGTCAGATCGATTTCATCGAAGAGGGCATTTTCAAAGACCCCGATCGGCATGCCGCCGCGACCCAGATGGGTGATGGCCCCATCGGCGCGCTGCAGGACCGGGTGTGGGTGGCCAGCCTGGACCATCCGCAGGTGGCCGGTGACGTAATTCAGTTCGCCATAGATCATGGTGAAGTAGCTGTCGGTGTTCATCTCCTCCAGCATCATGTTGTTGAAGAAATGGGCCAGGGCCACCGGCCCTGCCGCATCCGCCCCGCTTTGCGCCCCGCGCAGCGCGACGTTCTGGTCCGACGAGCCCGACAGATGCACCGAGAGCTGCGCCGTCAGCAGCGCCGCCGTGACGCCATGGCCCGACACGTCCAGCGCATAAAGCCCGATGCGGTCCGCGCCGATGGGGAAGAACCCGACGAGGTCGCCACCGATATGGCCGGCCGGACGCAGAAGCAGGCTGATCTCGGCCGGACCGAAACGGCCCGACCTTTCCCGGACCAGGCCCTGCTGCAGCTTGCGGGCCTCCCGCAGGTCGCGCTCGATGGCGGCCTGCGTCTCGCTCAGCTGCGCCAGCGCCTGCCGCAGCTGGACGTTGCTGGCGCGCAGCTCCTCCTCGATGCGCAGGATGCGTTCGCCGGCCGCCAGCCGGGCCATCAGTTCCTGCGGCAGGATCGGCAGCGCCAGAAAATCATCCGCCCCGGCGTCCAGGCCTTCCTTGATGTCCGTGTCGTCCTTGCCCTCCGCCAGCAGCACCAGGTAGCCATAGCTGGCGCGCTGCAGCTTGCGGAAGGCGGCGCAGAATTCGGGCCCCGACATGCCCGGCATGGCCCAGTCCGACAGGATCAGGTCGGGCGACAGCTGTGCGCAAAGTGCCAGCGCCTCGGTCCCGTCGCGGGCCTCGGCCACCAGGTAGCCGCCCCGCCGCAGCATGGCCGAGACCGACCTGCGGCGCGCGGCGTTGCCGGCCACCAGCAGCACCGTCCGGCGCGGAGGCGGCGGGGCATCGGAAGATTTGGACGGGGGACGGGTACGATTCGCGGGTTTCATGACCTGATCTCTAGCGCCACCGGCCTAAAGATCAGGTAAATCCGAATACAGCAGACAATTAAAGTTCAACGCATGAGGGGCATGACGCCCCCCTGCGTCAGACCAGCAACTCGGACAAAATCCCGTCATTGGTGATGTCGCGATAGGCAAAGCCCGACCGGTCCAGCCGCGTCATCAGCGCGGTCAGGTTGGCCGGTGCCGAGGTTTCGATCCCGATCAGCACCGAGCCGAAGTTGCGCGCCGATTTCTTGAGATATTCAAAGCGCGCAATGTCGTCCTGCGGGCCCAACAGATCCAGGAAATCGCGCAAGGCGCCAGGGCGCTGCGGCATGCGCAGGACGAAGTACTTCTTCAGGCCCTGGAAGCGTTGGGCGCGTTCCTTGACCTCGGGCAGGCGCTCGAAGTCGAAATTGCCGCCCGAACAGACCGCGACCACCGTCTTGCCCGACAGATCGCCCAGGTCGCCCAGCACGTCCAGCGCCAGTGCGCCCGCGGGTTCCAGCACAACGCCTTCGGTGTTCAGCATCTCCAGCATGGTGCGGCAGATGCGGTCCTCGGGGGCCAGGAACACGTCGGCTGGCGCAAAGCACGACAGTGCCTCGAAGGGCAGCGCGCCGATGCGGGCCACGGCGGCGCCGTCGACGAAGCTGTCCACAGCGGGCAGCGCGACCGGCGCGCCCGCCTCCAGCGCGGCCTTGAGGCTGGCGCCGCCCAGGGGTTCGGCAAAGGCAAAACCTGCTTCGGGCGCCTCGGCCTGCAGATACCGGGTGACACCGGCCGACAGCCCGCCACCGCCGACCGGCAGCACGACCAGGTCCGGTGCGCGGCCTAGTTGGGCCAGCATTTCGAGGGCGACGGTCGCCTGCCCCTCGATCACGTCGGGCGCGTCGAAGGGCGACAGGAACTGCGCGCCCTGCGCGACGCAGAACTCCTGCGCGGCGGCCAGGGTCTGGTCGAAATAGTCGCCCGTCAGCACGATCTCGATCGCGTCGCCGCCAAAGACGCGGGTCTTGTCGATCTTCTGCTTGGGGGTGGTCACCGGCATGAAGATCGTGCCGCGCGCACCGAAATGGCGGCAGGCATAGGCCACGCCCTGCGCATGGTTGCCGGCACTGGCGCAGACGAAATGCGCCTGCGCACCCTGCCCCGGCGTCACCAGCTTGCGCATGGCATTGAAGGCGCCGCGCAGCTTGTAGCTGCGCACGGGCGTCAGATCCTCGCGCTTGAGCCAAATGTCGGCGCCGTATTTGGCGGACAGATGATCGTTGCGCTGCAACGGGGTAGGCTCGAACAGGTCGCGAAGCGCGGCCTCGGCCTGGCGGACGGAGGCGACAAAATTTTCCATGCCCCGCCCATGCCGCGAAAGCGTCGAATAAGCAAGCCTTCGCAAGGTGCAGGGGCGGCCCCGGGCGGCCCCGCGGCCAATCGGTCCTGCGCCCTTGTGACACCGGAGAAATGGCCGTATTCCCCCGGAAACTTCGATGAAGGGTTACCGCATGTCCGACGCGCCGAAAAAAGTGGTCCTGGCCTATTCCGGGGGCCTCGACACCTCGATCATCCTGAAATGGCTGCAGACCGAATACGGCTGCGAGGTGATCACCTTCACGGCCGACCTGGGCCAGGGCGAGGAACTGGAGCCGGCGCGCGCCAAGGCCGAGATGCTGGGCATCGCGCCCGAGAACATACACATCCTCGACGTGCGCGAGGAATTCGTGCGCGACTTCGTCTTCCCGATGTTCCGCGCCAATGCGCTCTACGAGGGGCTCTATCTGCTGGGCACGTCGATCGCGCGGCCGCTGATCTCTCAGCACCTGGTGCGGATCGCGCAGGAACATGGCGCGGATGCGGTGGCGCATGGCGCGACCGGCAAGGGCAACGACCAGGTCCGGTTCGAACTGTCGGCCTATGCGCTGGACCCGTCGATCAAGGTGATCGCGCCCTGGCGCGAATGGGACCTGACCAGCCGCACCAAGCTGATAGAGTTCGCGGAAAAGAACCAGATCCCCATCGCCAAGGACAAGCGCGGCGAGGCGCCTTTCAGCGTGGACGCGAACCTGCTGCACACCTCGTCCGAGGGGAAGGCGCTGGAGAACCCGGCCGAGGCCGCGCCCGACTATGTCTATCAGCGCACCGTGAACCCCGAGGATGCGCCGAATACGCCCGAATTCATCGAGGTGACCTTCGAGAAGGGCGATGCGGTGGCGATCAACGGCGAGGCCATGTCGCCCGCCACGATCCTGACCCGGCTGAACGAGCTGGGCGGCCGGCACGGCATCGGCCGGCTGGATTTCGTGGAAAACCGTTTCGTCGGCATGAAGTCGCGCGGCATCTATGAAACCCCCGGCGGCACGGTCCTGCTGGAGGCCCATCGCGGGATCGAGCAGATCACCCTGGACAGCGGCGCGGGCCATCTGAAGGATTCGATCATGCCGCGTTACGCGGAGCTGATCTATAACGGCTTCTGGTTCAGCCCCGAGCGCGAGATGCTGCAGGCGCTGATCGACAAGTCGCAGGAGCATGTGACCGGCACGGTGCGGCTGAAGCTCTACAAGGGTCTGGCGACCTGCGTGGGCCGCTGGTCGGATCATTCGCTGTACAGCGAGGCGCATGTGACCTTCGAGGACGATGCCGGTGCCTATGACCAGAAGGACGCGGCGGGATTCATCCGCCTGAACGCGCTGCGCCTGAAGCTGATCGCCAACCGCAACGCCCGCGTGGCGAAATGACGGACGGGGCCGCCCGCATCGCCATCGTCACCGTCAGCGACCGGGCGTCGCGCGGCGAATACGAGGACAAGGGCGGCCCCGGCGCCGAAGCCTGGCTGCGCGAGGTCATCACCTCGCCGATGCAGATCGATCGTCACATCATCCCCGACGGCCGCGACATCGTGGCCGCCAAGCTGCGCGAACTGGCCGATGGCGACACGGACCTGATCCTGGTCACCGGCGGCACCGGTCCCGCGCCACGCGACCTGACCCCCGAGGCCGTGGCCGATGTCATGGACAAGGAACTGCCCGGTTTCGGTGAGGAGATGCGCCGCGCCTCGCTGCGCGAGGTCCCGACCGCGATCCTGTCGCGCCAGACCGCCGCGATCCGCGGGCAGAGCCTGATCATCACCATCCCGGGCAAGCCTTCGGCCATCGCCACCTGCCTGAACGCGGTCTTTGCCGCCGTCCCCTATTGCCTGGACCTGATGGGCGCCGCCCGGATCGAGACCGACCCGGCCAGGATCGCGGCTTTCCGGCCGAAATCCTCCTGATCCGGGCAGGCGCGAGGATTATCCCCGACGCGCCGTCATGATGTAGTTCACCGACAGGTCGCGATCCGACAGGCGCCAGCCGAAGGTCAGCGGGTTGAAAACCATTCCCCGCCGATCGACCACCACCAGCCCCGCCGCATGCGCCTTGGCCGCAAGCTCATCGGGCGTGATGAAGCGGTTCCAGTCATGGGTGCCGCGCGGCAGCCAGCGCATGATCCATTCCGCCCCCAGGATCGCCGCGCCAAAGCTGCGGGCGGTGCGGTTCAGCGTGGACAGGATCACCAGGCCGCCGGGGCGCACAAGCCGCTGGCAGGTGGCGATGAAGGCGGCCGGGTCCGCCACATGCTCGACGATCTCCAGCGCCAGCACCACGTCGAAGACTTCGCCCGCGTCGGCCAACGCCTCGGCGGTCGTGGCGCGGTAATCGACCGCCAGCCCCTGCTGATCGGCATGGACCCGGGCGACGGCGATATTGCCCTCGGCGGCATCGGCGCCGACCACCTCGGCCCCAAGCCGCGCCATCGGCTCGGCCACCAGCCCGCCGCCGCAGCCGATGTCCAGGACGCGCAGTCCTTGAAAGGGCCGCAGGTCGCGGCGGTCGCGCCCGAATTCCACCGCCACCTGCGTCGCGATTAAGTCCAGCCGCAGCGGGTTCATCAGGTGCAGCGGGCGGAACTTGCCCTTGGGGTCCCACCATTCGGCGGCCATGGCCTCGAACTTGGCGATCTCGGCGGGGTCGATGCTGCTCATGCGGGCGGTCCTTCTGGCGGGCGGCGTCAACTGGCCTTATACTGGCAGGATGGACCGATTGGCAGGACAAATCTCCGCGTCACATGGCCGCCTTCACCCGGCGGCCGAACCCTTTGCGCGGCACATGATCGAGGTGGGCGACGGCCACAGCCTCTATGTCGAGGAATGCGGCAACCCCGAGGGACGTCCCGTCCTGGTGTTGCACGGCGGGCCGGGGGGCGGCTGCAGTCCCTTCATGCGGCGCTTTTTCGACCCCGCGCATTACCGCGTGGTGCTGTTCGACCAGCGGGGCTGCGGGCGGTCCCGTCCGACCGCCGCGGTCCATGCCAACACCACGCCGCACCTGATCGCCGACATCGCCCTGATCCGCGACCACCTGGACATTCCGCGCTGGCTGCTGTTCGGCGGCAGCTGGGGCGCCACGCTGGCCCTGGCCTATGCGCAGGCCCACCCCGATCACGTCACCGGCCTGATCCTGCGCGGCGTCTTTCTGGGCACCCAGGCCGAACTGGACTGGTTCTATGGCGGGGGCGCCGCGCGCTTCTTTCCCGACCTCTGGGCGCAGTTCCAAGAGCCGATCCCGCAGGCCGAGCGCCATGACATGATCGGCGCCTATCACCGCAGGCTGTTCGACAGCGACCTGGGGCGGCAGGCGCGCTTTGCCCAGCCCTGGCTCATGTGGGAAAACGCGCTGGCGGGGCTGCAATCCTCGGCCGTCAGCCACGCGCCCGCGGAATATGCCCGCGCCTTTGCCCGGTTGGAGAATCACTATTTCACCCATGGCTGCTTTCTTCAGGAAGGCCAGCTGCTGCGCGACCGCCACCGCATCCAGCACCTGCCCGCCGTCATCGTGCAGGGCCGCTATGACATGGTCTGCCCCCCCGCCAGCGCCCATGCGCTGGCCCAGGACTGGAAGGACTGCGACCTGCGGCTGGTCCCGGCCTCGGGCCATGCCCTGTCCGAACCACGCATCACCGCGGAATTGGTCACGGTCATGGATATGATCCGCGACGATGACCGCAACCGCGACCGCAGCCGGACCCCCGCCAGATGAGCCTGAACCTGTTCCTGATCTTCATCCTTGCCAGCGCCGCCGCCGCCGCGACCGGCGTGATCTTTCGCCCGGGCGCCTGGTATGACGGGCTGCGCAAGCCCGGCTTCACACCCCCGAAATGGGCCTTTCCCGTGGCCTGGAGCGCGATCTACCTGCTGTCGGCCATGGCCGCCGCGCGCGTGGCGCCCCTGCCCGGCGCCGGGTTGGCGCTGGCGCTGTGGGCGGCGCAGATCGCCCTGAACACGCTGTGGACGCCGGTCTTTTTCGGGGCACGGCAGATCGCCCTGGGGATGGTCGTCATCGCGACGCTGCTGGTCACGGTCGCCAGCATGACCGTCACCTTCTGGCAGCTGGACGGGCTGGCCGGGCTGATGCTGCTGCCCTACCTGGCCTGGCTTTGCGTGGCGGCGGGGCTGAACTGGCGCATCTGGCGCGACAACCCCGGCGCGGCGGGGCGCTGAGTCCGCTTGCAATGGCGGGCCACCGGCGCTATATGCCACATCAACAGCGGTGCAGGCGTCCAAACCCTGCCCACCGGAACTTCCGCATGGGGCCCGCTGACGGCCCCTTTTTCATGTCCGAAAGGATCCCATGTCCGACGATCTGACCCCCGCGAACGATCAGCCCGCGACGCGTGACATGTCCGCGACGAACGACCTGATCGCCAAGACGCCCATCGACCGGCGCCTGGCCGAGATCATCGCCCCGGTGATCGAGGACTTGGGCTTCGAACTGGTGCGGGTCCGGCTGCAGGGCGGCAAGACCGCCACGCTGCAGATCATGGCCGACCGCCCCGAAGGCGGCATCAACGTGGACGACTGCGGCGACATCTCGACCGCCGTCAGCGCCACGCTGGATGTCGAGGACCCGATCGAGGACAATTATCACCTGGAGGTGTCCAGCCCCGGCATCGACCGGCCGCTGACGCGCCTGAAGGACTTTGCCACCTTCGAGGGCTACGAGGCGCGCATCGACCTGTCCCAGCCCATCGACGGGCGCAAGCGCTTCAAGGGCACGCTGGCGGGGGTCGAGGACCAGGAGATCCTGCTGAACATCGAGGACCAGGGTCAGACCCACACGATCGGCCTGCATTTCGACCTTTTGTCGGATGCGAAGCTGGTCCTGACGGACGAGCTGATCAAGGAAATGCTGCGTCAGAAGAAGGAAGCCGGGGTCGAGATCGACAACCTGGACGAAGCCGCCTTCGACGAGATCGAAACCGACGACAACGAAGGTGCCGACGGCACCGATTCCAAGGAGTGAGTGATGGCCATCACCTCTGCCAACCAGCTTGAACTGCTGCAGACGGCCGAAGCCGTTGCCCGCGAGAAAATGATCGAGCCCGAGCTGGTCATCGAAGCGATGGAGGACAGCCTCGCCCGTGCCGCCAAGTCGCGTTATGGCGCCGAGATGGACATCCGCGTCCGCATCGACCGCAAGACCGGCAACGCGACCTTTACCCGCGTCCGTACCGTCGTCGAGGACGAGGCGCTGGAGAATTACCAGGCCGAGTTCACCGTCGAGCAGGCCCGCCCCTATTTCGAGCGCCCGCGCGATCCGGCCAATGCCTGGGTCCGCGACGGGAAGCGGGTGGAGGACTTTGCCGGCCGTCCGCAGGTCGGCGACACCTTCCAGGAGCAGGTGCCCCCGGTCGAACTGGGCCGCATCGCCGCGCAGTCGGCCAAGCAGGTGATCCTGCAGCGCGTCCGCGAGGCCGAGCGCGACCGCCAGTACGAGGAATTCAAGGACCGCGCCGGCACCATCATCAACGGTGTCGTCAAGCGCGAGGAATACGGCAACATCATCGTCGACGTGGGCCGCGGCGAGGCGATCCTGCGCCGCAACGAGAAGATCGGCCGCGAAAGCTATCGCCCGAACGACCGCATCCGCGCCTATGTCAAGGACGTGCGCCGCGAGAACCGCGGTCCGCAGATCTTCCTGTCGCGCACCGACCCGCAGTTCATGGCCGAGCTGTTCAAGATGGAAGTGCCCGAGATCTATGACGGCGTCATCGAGATCAAGGCCGTGGCCCGCGACCCCGGTTCGCGCGCCAAGATCGCCGTGATCAGCTATGACAGCTCGATCGACCCGGTTGGCGCCTGCGTCGGCATGCGCGGCAGCCGCGTGCAGGCCGTCGTCGGCGAATTGCAGGGCGAAAAGATCGACATCATCCCGTGGAACGAGGACCAGGCGACCTTCCTGGTGAACGCCCTGCAGCCCGCAGAGGTCAGCAAGGTCGTCTTTGACGAGGAAGCCAACAAGATCGAGGTCGTCGTCCCCGACGAGCAGCTGTCCCTGGCGATCGGCCGTCGCGGCCAGAACGTGCGCCTGGCCAGCCAGCTGACCGGCCTGGACATCGACATCCTGACGGACGAGGAGGAATCCAAGCGTCGTCAGGCCGAGTTCAACAGCCGCACCGCCCTCTTCATGGAGGCGCTGGACCTGGACGAGTTCTTTGCCCAGTTGCTGGTGGCCGAAGGCTTCACGAACCTCGAAGAGGTCGCCTATGTGGACCAGGACGAGCTGCTGACCATCGACGGCGTTGACGAGGGCACCGCGGCCGAGCTGCAGGCCCGCGCCCGCGACGTGCTGGAGGCCAAGAACAAGGCCGCGCTGGAAGCCGCCCGCACGCTTGGCGCCGAGGACAGCCTCATTGAATTCGAGGGCCTCACTCCCCAGATGGTGGAGGCGCTGGCCAAGGACGGCATCAAGACGCTGGAAGACTTTGCCACCTGCGCCGACTGGGAACTGGCTGGCGGCTGGACCACGGTGAACGGGCAGCGCGTCAAGGACGAGGGTCTGCTGGAGCCTTTCGAGGTGTCCCTGGAAGAGGCGCAGACCCTGGTGATGACCGCGCGCGTGCTGCTGGGCTGGGTCGATCCCACCGAGCTGGAGCCCGAGGCCGACGGGGACGAACAGGACGACGACAACGAGGAGGCCGGGGTCTGAGCGCCCCGGTACTGTGCAAAGCTTGAGCCGTGGTGGACGTGACAAGGACCGGGACGACCCGGAACGCCGGTGCATCGTCACCGGCGAGGTGCAGCCCAAGCGCGGCCTGATCCGCTTTGTGATCGGCCCGGATGCGACGGTCGTGCCGGACCTGGCGGAAAAGCTGCCGGGTCGCGGCATCTGGGTGTCGGCGGATCGTTCGGCGCTGGACAAGGCTGCGGCGAAGGGGCTGTTTTCCCGCGCCGCGCGTGCGCCGGTGACGGTGCCGCCGGGGCTGACTGATCTGGTCGAGACCGGGGTGGCGCGCCGCGTCACGGACCTGGTGTCGCTGGCGCGCAAGACCGGCAAGGCCGTGGCGGGCTTCGAGAAGGTCAAGGGCTGGCTGGCCGAGGGGCGCGCCAAGGTGCTGCTTCAGGCCAGCGACGGGTCGGATCGCGGCAAGGGCAAGCTGTGGACGCCCACCGGCGGACGCTGGTTCGGCTGCCTGACCGCATCAGAATTGGGTTTGTCCTTTGGGCGCGATCATGTCATACACGGCGCGCTTGCGAAGGGTGGCCTGACGGACAAGGTAATCTTGGAAGCCGGTAGACTGACGGGTCTGCGCGGGCATGACGACGGCAATGCGGCCGTCGGGAAGGAATGAAGACGCAGATGAGCGACAAAGACGGAAAATCGACTTTGGGACTGGGCGGCAGCGGCCGCTCGGGACAGGTCAAGCAAAGCTTCAGCCACGGCCGCACCAAAAGCGTCGTCGTCGAAACCAAGCGCAAGCGCGTCGTGGTGCCCAAGGCAGCCGCGCCGATGACGGATGCCCAGAAAGAAAAGAACCCGCTGACCGCGCGCATGGCCGGCGATCCCTCCAAGCGTCCCGCCGGCATCTCCGATGCCGAGATGGAGCGCCGCCTGAAGGCCCTTGCCGCCGCCAAGGCACGCGAGGCCGATGACGCCGCCAAGCGCCTGGCCGATGAAAAGGCCCGCGAGGAGGAGCGTGAGCGCCGCCGCGCCGAGATCGAGGCGAAGGCCCGCGAGGAGCGAGAGCGCGAGGAGGCCCAGAAGGCCAAGGCCATCGCCGAGGCGAATGCCATCCAGGACGCCGCCGACGAGGCCCGCCGCAAGGCCGAGCCGCGCCAGGAACGTCCCAAGCCCACGGCTACCGCCAAGCCCGAGACCCCCGATCAGGCCTCGATCGAGGCTGCCGCCTCGCGCGCCGAGACCAAGGGCGTGTCGGCCGGCGTCGCCCGCAAGACCGAGCGCGCCTCGGATCGTCCCGATCGCGACAAGGCTGCCAAGGCCAAGACCGACGACAACCGCCGCGGCGGCAAGCTGTCGCTGAACCAGGCGCTGAACGGCGAAGGCGGCCGCCAGCGCAGCATGGCGGCGATGAAGCGCAAGCAGGAACGCACCCGCCAGAAGGCGATGGGCCAGTCGGCCCGTGCCGAAAAGCAGTTCCGCGAAGTGCGCCTGCCTGAAACCATCGTGGTGCAGGAGCTGGCCAACCGCATGACCGAACGCGCCGCCGACGTGGTCAAGGCGCTGATGAAGATGGGCATGATGGTCACCGCCAACCAGCCCATCGACGCCGACACCGCCGAACTGGTGATCGAGGAATTCGGCCACAAGGTTCTGCGCGTCAGCGACAGCGACGTGGAACAGGTCATCGCCGCAACGGCTGATCGGGACGAGGATCTGCAGCCGCGCCCGCCGATCATCACGATCATGGGCCACGTGGACCACGGCAAGACCTCGCTGCTGGACGCGATCCGCAAGGCCAATGTCGTGTCGGGCGAGGCCGGCGGCATCACCCAGCATATCGGCGCCTATCAGGTGACGACCGAGAGCGGCGCCGTGCTGTCCTTCCTGGACACGCCGGGCCACGCGGCCTTCACGTCGATGCGGGCCCGTGGCGCGCAGGTGACGGACATCGTGGTCTTGGTCGTCGCGGCGGATGATGCCGTGATGCCCCAGACCGTCGAGGCCATCAATCACGCCAAGGCGGCCAATGTGCCGATGATCGTAGCGATCAACAAGATCGACAAGCACGCGGCCGACCCGCAGAAGGTCCGCACGGACCTGCTGCAGCATGAGGTGGTCGTCGAGGCCATGTCCGGCGACGTGCAGGATGTCGAGGTTTCGGCCAAGACCGGCCTGGGCCTGGACAACCTGCTGGAGGCCATCGCCCTGCAGGCGGAGGTCATGGAACTGCGCGCGAACCCGAACCGGGCCGCACAGGGCGCGGTGATCGAGGCGCAGCTGGACGTGGGCCGTGGCCCTGTCGCCACTGTCCTGGTCCAGCACGGCACCCTGCGTCGCGGTGACATCTTTGTCGTGGGCGAGCAGTGGGGCAAGGTCCGTGCCCTGATCAACGACCAAGGCGACCGCGTCGAGGAGGCTGGCCCCTCGGTCCCGGTCGAGGTTCTGGGCCTGAACGGCACCCCCGAGGCCGGCGACGTGCTAAACGTGGTCGAGACCGAGGCCCAGGCCCGCGAGATCGCCGAGTTCCGCGCCCAGCAGACCAAGGACAAGCGCGCCGCAGCCGGTGCCGCGACCACGCTGGAGCAGATGATGGCCAAGGCCAAGGCGGACGTGAACGTGTCCGAACTGGCGGTGGTCCTCAAGGCCGACGTGCAGGGTTCGGCCGAGGCGATCGTGCAGGCCTTGGAAAAGGTCGGCAACGACGAGGTCCGCGTGCGCGTGCTGCATTACGGTGTGGGTGCGATCACCGAATCCGACATCGGCCTGGCCGAGGCATCGGGTGCCCCGGTCATCGGCTTCAACGTCCGGGCCAACGCGCCCGCCCGCAATGCCGCCAACCAGAAAGGGGTCGAGATCCGCTATTACTCGATCATCTACAACCTGGTGGACGACATCAAGGCGGCCGCATCCGGCATGCTGTCCAACGAGATCCGCGAAAACTTCATCGGCTATGCGACGATCAAGGAGGTCTTCAAGGTCACCGGCATCGGCAAGGTCGCCGGCTGCCTCGTCACCGAGGGCGTGGCCCGCAGGTCCGCTGGCGTCCGTCTGCTGCGCGAAAACGTCGTGGTCCACGAGGGCACGCTGAAGACGCTCAAGCGCTTCAAGGACGAGGTGAAGGAAGTCCAGTCCGGCCAGGAATGCGGCATGGCCTTCGAGAACTACGAGGATATCCGCCCGGGCGACGTCATCGAGATCTTCGAACGCGAAGAGGTCGAACGGACGCTGTAAGGCATCTGCAAGTGAACCAAAGGGCGGCCGATCTGGCCGCCCTTTTTCATGCGCGGATGCGTTCGGGGTCCGTGACCTTCCCCTATGGCATCGCCTCATGAAAAAGGGCGGCCCCTCGGGGCCACCCTTTTTGTTATGCGCCGTTCCTGCTGTGCTCCCGTAGCAGCAGAGCGGCTCAGGCCCCGATGGGTTTTCCTTCGAAGGTGCGATCGCCGACACGGACAAGGATATTGCCGTTGGCCACTGCGCCTGCAAAGAAACCCTGGATCGAGATGTAGCTTCCAATCGAGATGGTGCGAATCATGTCAAGCCCTCCTCTGCGCCATGATCTATGCTAGTCATGAAATGGTTAAAAAAGCGCTCTCAACCCGTTCAGCTAGGCGCTTTTCGGGCAGGATCGCAACGCAAAGCGTAAAATCTGCGACGTTATAGCCACATTTGCAGGATGGGAATCAGCGGTATGTCCGCCGCGGGCATGGGGTAATTGCGCAAATCAGAGGCACGTGCCCAAGCCAGTCGCTGGCCCTCGCGCGGCTGCACGATTCCCTGCCACTTGCGGCAGGCGTAAAGCGGCATCAGCAGGTGAAACGATTCGTAGGCATGGCTGGCGAAGGTCAGCGGCGCAAGGCAGCTGTTCCAGGTCTCAATGCCCAGCTCCTCATGCAGCTCGCGGATCAGCGCGGCTTCCGGCGTCTCTCCGGGCTCGACCTTGCCCCCGGGAAACTCCCATAACCCGGCCATCGCCTTGCCCTCGGGGCGCTGTGCCAGAAGCACCCGCCCGTCGGGATCGATCAGCGCGACGGCCGATACCAGCACCATGTTCACGAACGGTAATCCGCGTTGATGTCGATATAGCCATGCGTCAGGTCGCAGGTCCACACGGTCCGTGCGCCCTGCCCCAGCCCCAGATCGACGGCGATCCGCAGCTCGGCGTTCTTCATGTAGGCGCTGGCGGCGGCCTCGTCATAGGCGGGCGCGCGCCAGCCGTTCTCGGCCAGCACCATGTCGCCGAACCGGATGGTCAGCCGGTCACGGTCGGCTTCGGCCCCCGACTTGCCCACCGCAGCCACGATGCGGCCCCAGTTGGCGTCCTCGCCCGCGATGGCGGTCTTGACCAGGGGCGAATTGGCGATGGACATCGCGACCCTGTGGGCATCGGCATCCGAGGTCGCGCCGGTGACGGCGACCTCGACGAATTTCGTGGCCCCCTCGCCGTCGCGCACGACCAGATGGGCCAGCTCGCGCATGACGCCGTGCAGCGCCTCGACAAAGGCGCGCCCGGCGGGGCCTTGCAGCTCGGTGATCGGGGCAGCCTTGGCCCGCCCGGTCGCCGCCAGGATCAGCGCGTCCGAGGTCGAGGTGTCGCTGTCCACCGTGATGGCGTTGAAGGTGCTGTCCAGGCCCGACGACAGCGCCTGCTGCAATAGGTCGGCCGGCACCGCCGCGTCGGTGAAGACATAGACCAGCATCGTGGCCATGTCGGGGGCGATCATCCCCGAACCCTTGGCGATCCCGGCGATCCGGATGGGACCGCCCTCGCCGTCGATCACGACCGCCGCGCCCTTTGGAAAGGTGTCGGTGGTCATGATGGCCCGGGCGGCATCGGCCGCGCCGTTGTCCTGAAGCCCCGCCACCAGATCATCCACCACCGCCAAGACGCGATCATGGGGCAGCGGCTCTCCGATGACGCCGGTCGAGGAGGAAAAGACCCGCCCCTGCGGCAGGTCCAGGGCCCGGGCCACGGCGCCCGTGACCGCATCCACCGACTCCTGCCCCCGCGCGCCGGTGAAGGCATTCGCGTTGCCCGAATTGATGATGATCGCGGCCCCCTGCGGGGCCTCGCCGCCCTGCGCCAGCTTGGCCTGGTTGTCCAGCACGCAGGCCGCCCGGGTCGAGGAACGCGTGAAGGCGCCCGCCACCGTGCTGCCCGGCGCGATGCGGATCAGCGTCACGTCGGTGCGGCCCTGGTACTTGATGCCGGCCGCCGCGCTGGCGAATTCGACGCCCTCGATCACCGGCAGGTCGGGAAAGGCGGCAGGCGCCAGGGGGGAGACGGGAAGTCCGGCCTTGCCCATCACTTGGCCTCCAGCAGGTCGGTGTCGTTCATCCGCGTGGGATCAAGGCCCTCGGTCTTCTTGACCTCGGCTTCGCCAACCAGGCGCTCGATCTCGGCCTCGACCTTCTCGCGGCGGACAATCTGGGCCACCTGCTCGCGCACCTCGGCCAGGGGCGGGGCTTCACGCAGGCGGGTCTCGTTCAGCTTGATCACGTGCCAGCCGAACTCGGTCTGGACAGGATCCGAGACCGAACCGGGCTTCATCGCGGCGACGGCCTCGGCAAAGGGCGCGACCATCTGATCGGCTGCGAACCAGCCCAGGTCGCCCCGGTTCGGACCCGAGGGGCCGGTCGAATGCTGTTCGGCCAGGTCGCCGAAATCGGCGCCGCCGTCCAACTCCGTCTTGATCGACGCGGCCTCCTCCTCGGTCTCGACCAGGATATGGGCGGCATTGAATTCCGGGACCGCCTCGGCTGTGCCGAACAGCCGGTCATAGGTCGCCTGCAGCTCGGCATCCGACGGCTCCAGACCGGCCACCTGGGACACGGCGGCGGTGGCCAGCGTGTTGCGGCGCATCAGTTCCACCTGCGCACGCACGCCGGCCGTTTCCTCGGCGGCGGCGGCCACGGCGGTCTGGCGGATCAGCTGGTCCAGCATCATGTCCCAAAGCGCCTGGTCGGGCAGGTTGGCCATGGCGGGGTCCTGGACGGACTGCTTCATGACGATCATCTGGCCCAGGGTGATCTCCTGTCCGCCGACCGTGGCGACCACGGTGTCGGCGCCCTCGCCCTGGGCAAAGGCGGGCGCGGACAGCATCGGCACCGCGATCAGCGCGGCTGCCAGAAACGACGGTCTGAACATGGATGGTCCTTTGCAGATCAGGGCGCGCGCCCCTGCGGGACCGGGCCAACATTGACAGTCAGGCGGGCGAAGCCTACATCCGCAGACAATCCGTGGAAGGCGCCGCCGCCGCGTTCGTTCAGGCCCCTGATACGGCAATGCGAGCGGTGCGGGCAAGTGGGCCGCAGGCGACCTGCCTTTCGCAACAACGTGATGGCGAAGGTAATATGATCGGTAATCTGGCAAAGATGGTCTTTGGCACGCCCAACGACCGCAAGGTCAAGGGCACTCGGCCGCTTGTGGCGCGCATCAATGCGCTGGAAGAGCAGTTCAAGGCGCTGAGCGATCAGGGTCTGATCGACAAGACCCGGGAATTCCAGGCCCGCGTGGCTCAGGGCGAGGATCTGGACGATATCCTGCCCGAGGCCTTCGCCAACTGCCGCGAGGGTGCCCGCCGCGCCCTGGGCCTGCGCGCCTTCGACGTGCAGCTGATGGGCGGGATCTTCCTTCACGAAGGCAACATCGCCGAGATGAAGACCGGCGAGGGCAAGACCCTGGTCGCGACCTTCCCCGCCTATCTGAACGCGCTGTCGGGCAAGGGCGTGCATGTCGTCACCGTGAACGATTACCTGGCCAAGCGCGACGCGGAATGGATGTCCAAGGTCTATGCCCAGCTGGGCATGACCTGCGGCGTGGTCGTTCCCTTCCAGCCCGAGGGCGAGAAGCGTCAGGCCTATGCCGCCGACGTGACCTATGCCACCAACAACGAACTGGGCTTCGACTACCTGCGCGACAACATGAAGGGCAGCGTGGCCGAGATGGTCCAGCGCGGCCACAATTTCGCGATCGTGGACGAAGTCGACAGCATCCTGATCGACGAGGCGCGGACGCCGCTGATCATTTCGGGGCCCAGCCAGGACCGGTCCGAGCTGTATCGCGTGCTGGACAAGTACGTCCCGATGCTGACCGACGAGCATTTCAAGCTGGACGAGAAGGCCCGCAACGCCACCTTCACCGAGGAAGGCAACGAGTTCCTGGAGACGCAGCTGCAGGCCGACGGCGTGCTGCCCGAGGGGCAGACCCTCTATGACCCGGAATCGACCACCATCGTCCACCACGTCAACCAGGCCCTGCGCGCCCACAAGCTGTTCCTGAAGGACCAGCACTACATGGTGCGCGACGGCGAGGTGATGCTGATCGACGAATTCACCGGACGCATGATGAAGGGCCGCCGCCTGTCGGACGGGTTGCACCAGGCGATCGAGGCCAAGGAAGGCGTCGAGATCCAGCCCGAGAACGTGACCCTGGCCTCGGTCACCTTCCAGAACTACTTCCGGCTTTACGGGCGCCTGGCCGGCATGACCGGCACCGCCTCGACCGAGGCCGAGGAATTCGCCGAGATCTACAAGCTGGGCGTGGTCGAGGTGCCGACGAACCGCGGCATTGCCCGCCTGGACGAACATGACCGCGTCTATCGCACCGCGGCCGAGAAATACGCCGCCGTCATCGAGGCGATCAAGGAGGCCCACGCGAAGGGGCAGCCGACCTTGGTCGGCACCACCAGCATCGAGAAATCCGAGATGCTGTCGGCGATGCTGCAAAAGGACGGTGTCCCGCACAACGTCCTGAACGCCCGCCAGCACGAGGCCGAGGCGCAGATCGTGGCCGATGCCGGCAAGCCCGGCGCGGTGACCATCGCCACCAACATGGCCGGCCGCGGCACCGACATCCAGCTGGGCGGCAATGTCGAGATGAAGGTGATGGACGCGCTGAACGCCGATCCCGACGCCAATCCCGACCAGCTGCGCGCGCAGATCGAGGCGGAACATGCCGCCGACAAGGAAAAGGTCCTGGCGGCGGGCGGCCTGTTCGTCCTGGGCACCGAGCGGCACGAAAGCCGGCGCATCGACAACCAGCTGCGCGGCCGTTCGGGCCGCCAGGGCGATCCGGGGCGGTCGCTGTTCTTCCTGTCGCTGGACGACGACCTGATGCGGATCTTCGGCTCGGAACGCTTGGACAAGGTCCTGTCGACGCTTGGCATGAAGGAAGGCGAGGCGATCGTGCACCCTTGGGTGAACAAGTCGCTGGAACGCGCCCAGGCCAAGGTGGAGGGCCGCAACTTCGACATCCGCAAGCAGCTGCTGAAGTTCGACGACGTGATGAACGACCAGCGCAAGGCCATCTTCGGCCAGCGCCGCGAGATCATGGAAAGCGACGAGGTCGGCGAGATCACCGCCGACATGCGCCACCAGGTCATCGACGACCTGGTCGAGGATTTCATGCCCGCCCGCAGCTATGCCGACCAATGGGACAGCGAGGGCCTGCAGGCCGGCGTGCGCGAGCGGCTGAACATGAACCTGCCGATCAAGGACTGGGCCGCCGAGGAAGGCGTCGACCAGGAGGCGATGCGCGAGCGGATCACCGAGGCGACCGACCGCTACATGGCGGACAAGGCGCAGGCCTTTGGCGCGCAGAACATGGTCCAGATCGAAAAGCAGGTCCTGTTGCAGATGATCGACCAGAAATGGCGCGATCACCTGCTGACGCTGGAGCACCTGCGTTCGGTCGTGGGCTTTCGCGGCTATGCGCAGCGCGATCCGCTGTCGGAATACAAGACCGAGGGCTTCCAGCTGTTCGAGACCCTGCTGGACAGCCTGCGCTTTGACGTGACGCAGCGGCTGGCGCAGATCCGTCCGCTGACCGAGGCCGAGCGCGAGGACATGCTGCGCCAGATGGCCCAGCAGCAGCAGGCGGCGCAGGAGCACCTGACGATGGAGCACGGACCCGAGCGGCAGTCGGACGACGATGCCGATCGTCCGGCGCCGCTGGTCCAGGGCTTTGACGAGAACGACCCCTCGACCTGGGGCACGCCCTCGCGGAACGATCCCTGCCCCTGCGGGTCGGGGAACAAGTTCAAGCACTGCCACGGCGCAATCTGAGGCAGTCCGGGTCGCCGAGTTCGCGGCGGCCGGGCGGGGGGCCATGCCCCCACCACGCCCCTAGTCCAGCCGCGCCGGCAGTTCCCAGCCCCGCAGCAGTTCCTCGGCCATCATCGGCCGCTTGCCCGCGCGCTGCGCCTCACGGATTTGCACTGCCCCCTGACCGCAGGCAATGGTGAAGGCGCCGATGACGGCACCGGGCGCACCCGAGCCCTCGGCCAGCCGCGAACGCAGCAGCTTGACCCGCTCACCCGCGATCTCGCACCAGGCGCCCGGGAAGGGCGACAGGCCGCGGATCTGGCGGTCCACCTCGGCGGCGGGCCGGGTCCAGTCGATCCGCGCCTCGGCCTTGTCGATCTTGGCGGCGTAGGTCACGCCCTCCCGGGGCTGCGGAACGGGCTCCAGGGGCAGGCGATCCAGCACATCCGCGATCAGGTCTGCCCCCATCCCCGCAAGACGGTCGTGCAGGTCCGCCGTGGTTTCCTCGGTCCCGATCGGCGTCCGCGCTTCCACCAGGACCGGCCCCGTGTCCAGCCCCGCCTCCATCTGCATGATGGCGACGCCCGTCTCGGCATCGCCCGCCATGATCGCGCGGTGGATCGGCGCCGCCCCGCGCCAGCGCGGCAGGATCGAGGCATGGATGTTCACGCAACCCAGACGCGGCGCGTCCAGCACCGGCTGCGGCAGGATCAGGCCGTAGGCCACGACCACCGCCACATCCGCATCCAGCGCGGCAAAGGCGGCCTGGTCATCGGGATCGCGCAGGCGCGCCGGGTGGCGCACCGGCAGGCCCAGCCCTTCCGCCGCAACATGCACCGGAGATCGTCGCGCCTGCTGTCCCCGGCCGGCGGCGCGCGGCGGCTGCGTGTAGACGGCCACCACCTCATGCGCGGCCGCGACCGCCCGCAGGGCAGGCACCGAGAAATCCGGCGTTCCCATGAAGATCACGCGCATCGCCCGTCCTTTCGTCTTGATGTTCAAACCCGGCCCGCGGCCCGGTCAGCGCCGCGCCAGCTTGGCCGATTTCGCGACCAGCATCTTGCGGCGCAGGGGCGACAGGTGATCGACATAGACGCGGCCGTCCAGGTGGTCGATCTGGTGCTGCACGCTGGTCGCCCAGAGGCCGACGAAATCCCGCTCTTCGATCTCGCCCAGCTCGTTCAGGAACTGCACCGTCACGGCCCGCGGCCGGCTGATGGGCGCCGAGACGCCGGGCAGGTTCGGGCTGGCTTCGTCATGGACGCGGTTCTGGACGCTGACATGCAGCACCTCAGGGTTGGCCATCCGCACCACCTGCCCCCGCTTGTCCGAGGCATC